>NZ_JASJXN010000010.1:0-132527 GCF_035018705.1 Undibacterium sp. RTI2.2
CTCTTTAAATTTATCCTGTTGCTATTGTCTCATTTGAGGTAAACACTCTGCTTGGCTTTTTATCGTGCAAAGATCTCAGTTGTAGTAATTTTTCTTAGCCAGCATTTGTCACTGCCAATACTGGCTCTGCAATCCACTCCCAAATCTTGCGTTTGTCCTGCAATATGTCTGCCTCTAGGGTCATACCTGACTTTAGATTTTGCACTTGTCCGTAGGCATCTATTGTTTGTTTTTCTAGTCTGACTTTAATTCTGTACAAGGCTTCATTACTGTTGAAGCCTTGAATATTCTGCTGGGCGTTACTCAAAATCGTACTGGCTAAATTAGGGGGTAATTCATTTGGTGCGAATGGAGTGTCGCTAATGTCGGTAACGGTGCCTTTTTGCAGTCCAAATTTTTGGTAAGGGTAGGCTTGATAGCGGATCAGGACTTGCTGTCCATTGGCGACGAAACCTGCGGTGCGGCTGGGTGCGTATAGATGGACCTCTAGCTGCGCTGCATCAGTCGTCTTTGTTGTGTCTAGTGTGTCTGTTGTCTTCGCTAACTTGGAGGATGAGGGTATTAATGTTGCCAATACCTGTCCTGCGTTAATGGTTTGGCCTATTTGACTGGTCAGTGTGGTGATGGTGCCTGCTTGGCTGGCGGTGATCAGATTCGTTTTACGATTGTTATTTTCTGCGATTTCTTGTTGCAGGCTAGCGACCGCTCTTTGTAGTTGTGCCTGGTCAGTTGCTAAGCTATTAGCCTGAGCATTCAGCTCTGCTTGCATAGCAAGTTGATTAGCCTCTAGCTGCAACTTATTGCGACGTAGGGTTGACAAATGAGTATCGACATCAATCATGTCTTCTTGTTTTTGCTGGGTCTGAGCCGCCGATACATAGCCATTATTTTGCAGCGTTTGGAATTTAGTGACACTGTCTTGGGCCAGGCTATGGCGACGTTGGGTGAGGACAATTTCTTGTTCTAGTTGACTGGCTTCGGTCGTAAGGTTATTCAACCTTTGAACTAAAGCCTGTTTCTTTTCTATCGCTTGGGCTGTGCGCAGTCTTTGTTCCGCTTCCAATGTCTGCCGACGGGTGGCGAGTTGTTGGGCGACTAGAGCGGTAATTTCGCCTTTGTCACCTTGACGTTCAGTAGAAAGCTCGAACAGGATTTGGCCTACGCTAACAGTTTGGCCTTCTATAACGTGGCTGTTGACTAGCAATCCTCCATTGGGCGCGCTGATGCTGATACTACCGCCAATCGGCAGGGTGATGCCTGTGACGCGGGCTTTTTTGGTGACGTTACCCAATGTGATAAAGGCGATGAGAATCATCGTGACGATCAAAGCAACACCAGCAATCAGCCAAGCCGAAATCGGTTGTGCCAAGCGGATAGCGCCTAGCCATTGTTGATTGTGACTTGCTGTCACTTCCGGACGGAACAAAGGCAGTTGACTAGTTTTATTTTGATTAATCATTAATCTAAATTCAAATTATTTTGTAAATTATTTTTCATTAATTTGCATGCATTGACATTTTTATAGCAAATTAATGTTGTTTTATGAAAAATAGATTAGGTGAAAAATTCTAAGATATTCAGATGACAGCTGAATCAGTTAGTATGCCTGATAATTATTACTTTTAAAGCAATAGTTGTCTTTTTATGCATGTTATTAAAACATGTAAATATTTCAATATTGTTACATGTTACAAAGAATTACAATATTGGAAATGTTTTAGCTTTGTTGATATTTTTCTTTTTTTAGTGAGGTACAGACGCATAAAAAATATATCTAGACAGAAATGGATACTCATTTGTTAGTCACTTAAACAAGCTTGAAAATCATCCAAATAAGCTATCTCGCAATGATAAGAATATTAATTAGATTACGTTACTTTTACCCGCAGATTTAATCACACTTGCTAGTTCTGAAACCACTGCTCAAGCGTCTCCTCAGACCAAGCCAAAGACCGCCCAGGATTATCTGGCGGCGACACTTTGAGCGCCGTGTAAATACTGCCAAACAGTACTTGTACCGATTTATCATCGACATCCTTCCTGTTTTCAGCAGCCTTTAATGCAGACCAAATCATGCATTTAAGTTGATATCGCTGTTGGTTAATCCCATAAAATCCTGGCCGTTTCTGCTGGTACGCTAACCATATGAGGATGGAATTTGCCACCTGTGGAGTGAGCTTTTTGTGGCTACTCAGAAAGCGCCCAATCAATTCATTCGCCAATGCTTTGGCTTCATTAAAGGATTCTTTACTGATGACCCATGTCAAATGTCGACCGCCGCTACTCATTATCTCTTGACCATCCTCATCGACTAACATCTCGCCTTTGCTGTTCTTCGCTACATGCTTGCGGTGTTCAAGCTGCGTCAGTTTATAAATACGGGAGATCTCCCAGCCGTCATGTTCGGTTCGTTTTGCCGTTTCAAAATAGAGGCGTTGATATGGTTTTCTTGCATCTTTATATTTTGGAAAAACATCCAGTTCACCTTCGCCTTGTGACCAAAGCACATAAAAATTAACCTTGCCAAACTCTTGAATCTGCCGCTGATCCAGCGGTTTAACGATGACGAGATGGCCGCAAGAGTGACCTTGTTTGCGCGCATAGTCGCGTTGATGTCGCGTCATACCGATGCCAATTTTGGCATGCATCTCGATTGCAAAAGCAGGTAATTTGTCGATACGTATCCAGCCACTTTGATAGAAATAATGCTTACTTTTAAGGTAATCGAGTAGTAAACGCATGGCTTGTGTCTGACTGCGCGGTAGCCGGATTTGCGCTAATACTGAGGTATCGTTCTCACTAGATTTAGGCATAGGATGTTCATTCAAACAGTAATTAGGCGTATAGACATCGGTCTTATCTTTTTCAAGAACTGCTTTTTAGGCGTTGATTTAGAACAGTAGTACGCCGCCATAACGATAGATTTATGTGCAGTCCAAATCATCGGAAAGGCGCATTTGGCCTAGGTGTCCGGAATGTATTCCGGACACCTCTAATGAATGTCCCAAAAAATTCAAAGAATTTTTATTTTTTTGATTTTGATTTTGATTTTGATTTTTTGGGTTTTACACTTTTTAGTGAAGTCCGATACCTACACAGGTAAGGACTCCAAGAAAATAGTTCCAGACGATGCAGGTCGTCGGGTGCGCCAACACTCTCACTTCTTACTGCTGTGGGATGGTCGCGCCAACGACCCCACATCAGTCTCACTTGTCAGGCGCTGACCTCTATTCCAGAGTTCAGTTGCCGGTACCGCTCGGTGCACGTAAAGGTGCTCGCCGAGCGATGATGGGCGGGAGAGCTGCAATTCTCTCGACCCACTCTCTATTGTGAAGTTTGTTATGAAATTCGTGCGACCACCAGAAACACCGCCGCTATAAGCCGTGAGGCGAAATGCGGTAGGTTGGCAAACGAAAAATCGAGTAACCAGCCTCGACCTCCTGAACGATCCAGCGCAAGCTGGACGGGAGTGCTTGACACGAGTGATGTCGGCGGACGAAAGTCGCCGCTGTCTGAAAAAATGCCGTAAGGCGCCTGGAGAGTCGTCCAGGGAAGACAGTCCACCACCGGAAGGCGGGGTAGCAGAGAGCTTATGCGTGTAATAGTCGGAAACTACGCTGAGGGAACTCACGTAGGGCACCGGCTTTCAAGAGGTGCATAAAGTGTGTGATGTAAAAGTCCAGGTAGACGTACAAATAAACAAGGATGAGGTCTTCGGGACATTCTCCCATCCGCGGGCGCCCAAAAGCGTCGGTAGCTGAAAACTACGTTTGTTTGATTTCGTGCCGCACACGTTATGCGCTGTTCATCGTCGTTTTGTCTAAGTGGGTGACCTGTCGTGGATACTTATTTTGTTCAGGGTGGAAACCTGCATATAAAAAATAAGGATGCACTATGGTTAAGCGGTGATACCAGTCAATATAGTTGAGCTTTCCTCTGCATGGGCATGTGGAGGCGAGTTAGCGAATCTGCTACTGGGAAACACCACCGGATAATATAGCCTTACAAGTGAAATGATGTGCCTGGAAGGTTTGGCGACCGACCAGGAGGTGATGTGACATGGGGTGCTTTGGCGAGTACTCCGTGTACTACAAGTAGATGAAGGCTAGATGTTTAGCATGAATGTTGATTCACGGGGCCGACTTCGGTCGGCCCTGCCTTAGGATATTGAATTAGCGACACACGAGCGGAAAGTGACAAGTAAGTTAGAAATTCATAGTTTGCGGCGAGCTATAATTTGTTCGGCCTTGGTTGGTCGGCCTCGACGACGTGGACTTGATGCTTGCGATGGTGAAGCTGCTGTTAAAGGTGCCGTTGCTTGCTGCTTCTGGTTCAACCAGTGTTGTACATCGGCTGGTCGGAAGCGGAGTAAGCGACCTAGTTTGACGACGGGAGGTAAGTCTCCACCTGTGGCGTGACGGTTATAAATCGTTTGTTCGGCAATGCCTAGTGCTGCTGCTAAGGTTTTAGGGGAAAGAAGTGCTTCCATGGGAATGGTTCCATTGTTAGCAATCATATGACTGCTAAACGTATAGGCACCAGTTACCAGGATTTACTTTGATCTGGCGGGCGGCGAAATTTCTGCTGCAAATTTGCTGCACTTGAGTGGGTAAATTCCGGTATAATGCGGTAAGTCAGGGTATGGCATGCCGTTGATTTTATTGAATATTCTTGTTTTAAGCCCCTCTAGTTTTGGGCTCATAACCCGAAGGTCGTAGGTTCAAATCCTGCCCCCGCAACCAGAATTAAACAAAAAAGCCACGTATTCGCGTGGCTTTTTTATTGGCTCAGTAATTATTTTTTGATTTGTGCGGAATTTCTGGACTACAATCCGATATCAGCGCAATTGATGAAATTCTAATCAACTGCGCTACGCTCAAACAAGCGGCAATTGTTCGGCGATTGTCGATTTAGTTGATGAGTTAATTAACACAATTAATGCATAACCAAATGTGTTGACTTTGGTTGATGTCAGACAGTAAGTATCCGCCTAGATGGCATGCGCTGCCCTAAAGTGCAGCAAAATTACAGAATCGGTTTTGGCTGAAGAAGTTCTTTCAGTGCCGTTCCATACTTAATTAGATCAACCAATCAATGTGCTAAAGAGTTTGCATGAATACTGCTGAGGCCAAGCGAGTCCTCGAAACCGCATTGCTATGTGCGCATGAGCCGCTTACCGTCAATACGATGAGGAAGCTGTTTCAGGATAGTGATGAATCAAGCGAAATTGTTGGTGCCGACACCATTAAATCCATGCTGGAAGATTTGCGTGTTGATTGGTCCGATAAGGGTATTGAGTTAGTCGGATTGTCGACCGGATGGCGCTTCCAAAGCCGTCCAGAAATGCGTGCTTATATCGACAGGTTGAATCCTGAAAAGCCGCCAAAATATTCACGGGCCACCTTGGAAACGCTTGCCATTATTGCGTACAGACAGCCAGTTACTCGCGGAGATATTGAGGAAATACGCGGTGTCACGGTTGCTTCTCAGATGATTAAAACTTTAGAGGATCGTGGTTGGATTGAAGCTATTGGCCACCGCGATGTTCCTGGACGACCGGGTTTGTTTGCGACTACCAAGCAATTTTTGGATGATTTGGGTTTATCTTCCTTGGATCAACTGCCTCCTTTGCAGCAAGTAAAAAAAGATGATGTATCTGATGTGAGTGCGCCGGAATTGGATGCCCTCGGAACCGGTATGTTTGCAGAGCAAGAGTTATCTGCTTTGGCTGGTATTGAAATAACTGAGGTTGTTTCTGTGGGGGCAAAGGCTCACGAGATTGAAAATGAAGTTAGCAGCGCTGGCGATGCTAGTGATCTAGAGGAAGTAAAAAGTCTGGCTGAAGTCGCCGTAGCTGATACTGCGCTGACATCCAAGCCAGAAAATGAAATAAGTAATATTGACAGCGACTTTGCTCAAGGCTCAGATGTGGCGGTTGAAACATCGAATCATGAGCTGGCATCAGAAACTAAACCAGATGCTGCGTCATCGATCCCGCCCCCAAGCCTAAATTAAATAGACTAATGAATACAAATAATCCAGACGATATTAAACCGAATGCATCTGCTGAAGGTGGTGATGATAATGCGCAAAAGCCAGTAAAGCGCGGTGTGCGTGGGCCGCGCAATATGCGCCGATCCCGGCCGAAAGCTGATGCGGCAGATAGTGGTGCGGTTGAGGGCGTTGTGACTGCCGTAGTTGATATGCCAGGTGCTGAAATCGGTGTTGAAAAGCGAAAACCAAGAGCAGTTCGCCCACAGGGTGATCGAGTACAGCGTACTGATGCTGGTTCGCGTGAGCCGCGTCCAGCAAGACTGTCGCGCGAGGGGCATAGCGAAAATCGCGCACCACGCACGCCACGGGATGAGCAAAGCGGCAATCGTGCAGCGCGCCCATCGCGTGAAGAGCAATTTGGCAATCGCTCTGCTGGCCCTAATGGTGGTGCAGGAAATAGCTCCGGTAACGGATTAAATAAAGGTCGTCACCCAAGTCAGGCGCGTGGTGTTCGTCCTGCAAGTCGTCCCGCCGCCAACAGCGCAGATGATGTTTTTTCATTTGTTACATCGGAAGCATTCGACGTTGCTGCAGATGCTGGGCAAGACAAAGGTAGGGGGCGTACAAGTAAAGTAGTGAGACGTGATCTTACTGCGGATGATGATGCTCCAAAATTGCATAAAGTTCTGGCTGAAGCTGGCCTTGGTTCACGTCGTGATATGGAGGATTTGATTGTTGCTGGACGCGTATCTGTGAATGGTGAGCCTGCACATATCGGTCAACGTATTCTTCCAACTGATCAGGTTCGGATTAACGGTAAACCAATTCAACGCAAAATTAGTAAAAAACCACCTCGTGTCTTGGTTTACCACAAGCCGGCGGGTGAAATTGTAAGTATGAGTGATCCGGAGGGGCGTCAATCCGTATTCGCCAGTTTGCCGCAAATGAAGGTCGGTAAGTGGCTGGCGGTAGGGCGTCTTGATTACAACACGGAAGGTTTGTTGTTATTCACGACCTCTGGTGATTTGGCGAATCGGCTTATGCATCCACGCTACGGTATTGAGCGCGAATATGCTGTGCGCACTTTAGGTGACTTGGAAGAAGGAATGCGCCAAAAGCTGCTCGCTGGTGTCGAGCTTGAAGATGGTTTAGCACAATTCTCCAAAATTATGGATGGCGGTGGCGAAGGTGTAAATAAGTGGTATCGCGTTGTCATCGGTGAGGGGCGTAATCGCGAGGTGCGTCGTATGTTTGAGGCTGTAGGTTTGACGGTGTCGCGTCTGATTCGTACTCGTTACGGTGTAATGACTTTGCCCGCAGGTTTAAAGCGTGGTCGTTGGGATGAGCTGGAAGAAGATGCAGTCCGTAGCTTACTGAAAATCAGTGGCTTGGAAAAAGCCGGTGGTGATAAGCCCGCTGGTAAAGAATTCGCGGCACGTCCAAATGGTAACAAGGCACCGGGTCGTCCTGTCAATCCTTTCGATAAGCCACAAGGTCGATTTAACGCGCCGCGCCCTGAGTTTGGTGGCACTCGTAATAGTGGAGGTCCCGGGCGGAATGACGCAGAAGGTAAAAAGCGTAGTCGTCAGCCAGATCCAATGCAGACAGCGCTAGGATTTCCAGATGCTGGCCAGCAGCGACGTGGTGGTACAGCGCGAGGAAGTGGTCAGGCTATAGGTCAGGGGATTGCTGCTCGCAGACGCTCTAAAGGTGTTTGATGTTGCTTGTTGCTATGTAATACACCTAATTTTGCTCTGTTCGTCCATTGCGATAGAGTAAATAATCGTTTATAATCTTGCAGTTAGCAGATTTTGCCTCCATAGGTTGGGATAATGGGGCGTTCTAAAAACGATGGGCAGTAGCCCATTTTTTTTTGGCGAAGCAGTTTGTTGCTAGACAAATTAAGCATTTTTCGGAGAATACTCTTGCAGTTGTTGGAATTGATAGAAAAGACCGTCAATGGCACCGGATACGATCTGGTTGATTTTGAACGGGCAGATCGTGGCTTATTTCGAGTTTATATTGACTTTTTGCCGACAGACGCAGAGAAGGGCAATATCACGGTTGAAGACTGTGAGAAGGTCAGCCACCAACTGTCACATGTATTAACGGTTGAGAATATGAATTACGAGAGGTTGGAAGTTTCTTCTCCTGGTCTTGATAGGCCGTTGATGAAATTGACTGATTTCGTCAGGTTTGTTGGCGAAAAAGCGACTATTAAGTTGCGTTTGCCAATGCCTGGTGCGCAGAATCGCAAAACATTTGAAGGTGTTTTGCATGAGCCTCAAGGTGACAAGCTGAAGTTGGAATTTGAAGGTAAAGACGGTGCGGCAATGCTGGAGTTCACGCTTGCCGATTTGGATAAGGCACGTTTGGTGCCGCAAGTAGATTTTAGGAGCCGCAAAGCATGAGTCGCGAAGTTTTATTATTGGTTGATGTGCTGGCGCGTGAGAAAAACGTTGATGAAGATATCGTTTTTGCTGCGTTGGAGCATGCTTTGGCTCAGGCCACAAAGAAGCGCTATGAAGGTGAAGTCGATATTCGCGTAGAAATTGATCGTGATACAGGCGAATATAAATCCTATCGCCGCTGGCGCGTAGTGCCTGATGATGCAGGTTTGCAATTGCCTGATCAGGAAATTTTGCATTTCGAGGCTGTTGAGCAATATCAAGATATCGAAGTCGATGAATACATCGAAGAGCCGATTGAGTCAGTAGAGTTGGGTCGTCGTTTCGCGCAAGATACTAAGCAAGTTGTTTTGCAACGCATCCGTGACGCAGAGCGTGAACAAATTTTGGCTGATTTTCTTGAGCGCGGCGATTCCCTGGTGACTGGCACGATCAAGCGCATGGAGCGTGGTGAGGCCGTTGTTGAGTCTGGCAAGATTGAAGCACGCTTGCCACGAGATCAGATGATTCCTAAAGAGAATTTGCGTGTTGGTGATCGTGTTCGTGCATATATTTTGCGTATCGATCGTAACGCGCGTGGCCCACAAGTTATTTTGTCTCGGACCGCACCAGAATTCATCATGAAGTTGTTCGAGTTGGAAGTGCCAGAAATTGAGCAAGGTTCGTTGGTTATCAAATCTGCCGCACGTGATCCCGGTATACGCGCCAAAATCGCAGTTTATACCAGCGATAAACGTATTGATCCTATCGGCACCTGTGTTGGTATGCGTGGTTCGCGCGTTCAGGCGGTAACTGGTGAGTTGGGCGGCGAACGCGTTGATATCGTACTTTGGTCAGAAGATCCGGCTCAATTTGTTATCGGTGCTCTTGCTCCTGCCAATGTTTCTTCTATCATGGTAGATGAAGAAAAGCATGGTATGGACGTTGTTGTTGATGATGAAAATCTGGCGATTGCCATTGGTCGTAGTGGTCAAAACGTTCGTTTGGCAGCTGAATTAACTGGCTGGCAAATTAATATTATGACGGCGGAAGAATCCGCTAGTAAAGCAGAGCAAGAAACTGCTGGTGTTCGTGCTTTGTTTATGGAGAAGCTAGACGTTGATCAAGAGGTTGCAGATATCTTGGTTGATGAAGGTTTCGCTAGTTTGGAAGAAATAGCTTACGTACCTATCAGTGAAATGCTGGAAATTGAAGCCTTCGATGAAGATACGGTAAATGAGTTGCGCAACCGCGCTAGAGATGCATTGCTCACGGAGGCGATCGCTTCCGAAGAAGGTGTTGATGGTGTCGAGGATGCTTTGATCAACCTGGAAGGTATGAGCCGTGTAACTGCTGGCAAGCTGGGTTTAGCAGGCATTAAGACACTACAGGCTTTTGGTGGTCTGGCGTATGACGAATTTGGAGCGATTTTGGCGCTGTCAGCCGAACGTGCGCGCCAATTAATTAAAGATGCATTTGAAGACGTGACTGATGATGAGATGAAGCTCATCGACGCTAAATATGATGATCATGCCAAGGCTTTGTTAGCTTCAGCATGGAAACTCGTAGAAGCACAATAATTCCGAGTTAATAATCATTTAAGCGTTTTATCAGGCGCACATAGAAAAAGAGGACTGAATGGCGAGTAACAATGTAGCCCAATTTGCCACAGAGCTGAAGATGTCAGCGGATTTGCTGCTAACGCAATTGCGTGACGCAGGCGTCAGTAAAAGCTCGACGTCCGACGCGCTGTCAAAAGAAGATAAAGATCGATTGCTGGAGCATCTGCGTCGCTCTCATGGTGTGGCTGCGGATGCAGATAAGAAAAAAATCACGCTGACCCGCAAAGAAACGACTGAAATCAAGCAAGCAGATGCAACTGGTAAGTCGCGTACGATTCAAGTTGAAGTTCGTAAAAAGCGTACTTTCGTGAAGCGTGATGAAGCTGCCGCAGAAGATCAGACTAGCCCTGCAGCGATGGTGGTTGATCCGGTAGATGTTGCGCGTCATGAGGAAGAAGCGCGCAAAGAAGCTGAATTGATCATGCGTCAAGAGGCAGAGTTGATTCAAAAGCAAGAACATCTTGCCAAGCTGGAAGCTGAAAAAGAAATACAGGCTCAAGCTTTGCGCAAAGCTGAACTAGCTGCCGCTAATGAGGCTAAGGTGGAAGCAGATAAGTTGAGAGCAGAACAAGCGGCAGTCGCTGCTGCGGCACTCAACAATAGTGCGAAAGCAGAAGTAGTGCATGCGCCATCTGCCGCTAGTGTTTCTGTGCAAGCCGCTCCTGTAGCTGCAGCAGCTCCAGTTGTATCGTCTTCAGATGATGATAAAAAACGTCATTCAGCTGATGAAGCGAAGAAGAAAATCGTTACAGAGGCAAAAGAAGCGGCAGAACGTGCTGCCGTTACAGAAGTCGCTCGTAAAAAAGTAGCGGATGAGGTTGCGCAAATTAAAGAAATGATGAGTGCTGCTCGTCGTCCTGCCAAAGCCCCTGAGCCTGTGGTTGCTCCTAAAGTGGCCGAAGGTACACTGCACAAACCTTCCGATAAGAAGATCGCAGAGAAGAAACCAGCTACTGAGAAAAAAGATGAGAAGAAACCAGTGGTCGCGGTGGATAAAAAATCCATTAAGTCGGCTAATGTTTCTTCCACATGGCAAGACGACGCTAAAAAGCGTGGTGCTGGTATCAAAACTCGTGGTGATACGTCTGGTGGACGTGATGGTTGGAAGGGCGGTCCTAAAGGACGTCGTTCACATCAGCAAGATGGTCGCGATACTAATTTCCAGGCGCCAGTAGAGGCAATTGTTAAAGACGTGTACGTTCCAGAAACCATCACTGTCGCAGAGTTAGCACACAAGATGGCCGTAAAAGCTTCTGAAGTTATTAAGCATTTGATGAAATTGGGTCAGATGTGCACTATCAATCAGGTGCTGGATCAAGAAACAGCCATGATTCTGGTTGAAGAAATGGGTCACAAAGCTTTTGCTGCAAAACTGGATGATCCAGAAGCAATGTTGACGGATACGGCTGATCACGAAGAATATGAGTTAACCTCGCGTGCCCCTGTAGTGACGGTAATGGGCCACGTCGATCACGGTAAAACTTCTTTACTGGATTATATTCGTCGTGCCAAAGTGGCGTCGGGCGAGGCTGGCGGTATTACCCAGCATATTGGCGCTTACCACGTTGAAACACCGCGTGGCATGATTACTTTCCTTGATACTCCGGGTCATGAAGCTTTTACAGCAATGCGCGCGCGCGGTGCTAAAGCGACAGATATCGTTATTCTTGTTGTTGCAGCTGATGATGGTGTTATGCCACAAACTAAAGAAGCGATTGCCCATGCAAAAGCTGCTGGCGTGCCTTTGGTCGTCGCTATCAACAAGATTGATAAGCCAGGAGCAAATCCTGACCGCGTCTCACAAGAATTGATCGCTGAAAGTGTTGTGCCAGAAGAGTATGGTGGTGATTCTCCATTTGTTCAGGTTTCGGCAAAAACTGGCTTGGGTATCGATGCTTTGCTCGAACAAGTTTTGTTGCAAGCTGAAGTTCTGGAATTAAAAGCGCCAAAAGATGCACCGGCTAAAGGTTTGGTTGTTGAGGCTCGTCTGGATAAAGGTCGCGGTACTGTTGCAACGATCTTGGTTCAGTCCGGTACTTTGAAGCGTGGTGACGTTGTGCTGGCGGGTTCTTCTTATGGTCGCGTACGTGCCATGTTGGATGAAAATGGTAAAAACATTTCTGAGGCTGGCCCTTCGATTCCAGTAGAAATTCAAGGTTTGACCGAAGTGCCTGTCGCTGGTGAAGAAGTCATGGTCATGACTGATGAGCGCAAAGCACGTGAAATTGCTCTGTTCCGTCAAGGCAAGTTCCGTGACGTTAAGCTGGCCAAACAGCAAGCGGCCAAGCTCGAAAATATGTTCGAAAACATGGGCGAGGGAGAAGTCAAAAATCTGCCTATTATCGTCAAGACCGATGTACAAGGTTCGCAAGAGGCTTTGGTTCAATCATTGCAGAAACTGTCTACCAACGAAGTTCGTGTGCAAGTTGTACATGCAGCAGTCGGTGGAATTTCAGAGTCTGACGTCAATTTGGCGGTAGCTTCCAAGGCCGTTATTATTGGCTTTAATACGCGTGCTGATGCTTCTGCCCGCAAGTTGGCCGAATCTAACGGTGTTGATATTCGCTACTACAACATCATTTATGATGCTGTTGATGAAGTTAAAGCAGCGTTGTCCGGCATGTTGGCTCCGGAGAAGCGTGAGACCATTATTGGTATGGTCGAGGTCAAACAAGTCTTCCTGGTAAGCAAAGTCGGCGCGATTGCTGGTTGTCTGGTCATCGATGGTGTGATCAAACGCACTTCTTCTGTACGTTTGCTGCGCAACAATGTTGTTACTTGGACTGGCGAACTTGATTCTCTGAAGCGCTACAAAGATGATGCAAAAGAAGTTCGTGCAGGTATGGAGTGTGGACTGTCTCTGAAGAATTACAACGAGATCGAAGTTGGCGATCAGTTGGAAATTTTTGAAATTCAGGAAATTGCCCGTACTTTGTAATTACAAATGTGTTGTAAGCGTTTTTAATAGTTTTAAAAATAAGAGGGTGGGCACTGATGTTTGCGAACAGCCGATATGGCAAAACGTGAATAGCTTGCCCACCCTTACTAATTAGGTTTTATGGCAAAACATAGCAAAAATATTCCCGGACGTGGTCTGCGTGTCGCAGATCAGATACAGCGCGATCTGGCAGAAATCATCTGGTCAGAATTAAAAGACCCGCGTGTCGGCATGATCACTTTGACAGAGGTGCATCTGACACCTGATTACGCACATGCAAAAGTGTTTTTTACTACTTTAGCGGATGATCCGGTAGCGGTAAAAAGTACCATTGAGGCCTTGTCGAAAGCGGCTGGATTTTTGCGTAATCAATTAGGTCTCCGCCTGCATATTCATACTCTGCCACAATTACATTTTCTGCATGACACTTCTACGATACGCGGTATCGCAATGTCCAAGTTAATTGATGAGGCCAATGCTACTCGCTCTAAAGACGACGGCGAAGCATAATTGCAATGGGCATTAGGCTTAGGCATTTATAGATAAAAGTTCTGCTTTATACGTACTTAATGTATCGAGTTCGGATTGAGCTTTTTCCTATATCTGGTCGCCTAACTGTCGATGTTAATATTTACTGCTTTTGCCTGTTTTGTCACTCATGCACTGATAGGTCAATGGTGCAATAAAAACCTCCCTCACGTCTTATGAATAGTCCGGTAAAAAAGAGAGTACGTGTGCCAGTGCACGGCGTTTTATTGCTGGATAAACCTGTCGGACTATCTAGCAACGACGCGCTGATTAAAGCAAAGCGCCTATTTAATGCGCAAAAGGCGGGGCATACCGGTACATTGGATCCGTTTGCGACGGGTTTGTTGCCGCTATGTTTTGGTGAGGCGACCAAATTTTCTCAAGATTTATTGGAAGCAGATAAGACATATCAAACTACCGTACATCTGGGAGTTAGCACTACTACCGGAGATACGGAAGGCGAGATCGTAGAAAGCTTGTCAGTCAATGTGACTGAAGAGCAAATCCATGCCGCCTTAGCGCAATTTCGTGGTGATATTCTGCAAACTCCTCCTATGTATTCTGCCCTCAAGCGTGATGGAAAACCTCTGTATGAGTACGCGCGTGCCGGCATAACCCTGGAGCGAGAGGCAAGGCCAGTAACAATCCATAGTCTTGATTTTGTAAGTTATGACGCCCCGTATTTGACGCTCAATGTATGTTGCAGCAAGGGAACTTATATCCGGGTATTGGGTGAAGACATCGGCAAAGTATTATCTTGCGGAGCACATCTAAAAGCTTTGCGACGGACCCAGGTCGGGCATTTAATCTTGGAAAAATCGATCACTCTTGAGGCTTTGGGTGAGATCGAAGAAACTGACCGATTAGCTTTATTGGCACCCGTAGATGCCTTGCTATCTAGCTTTCCTCGACTTGATTTGACGGAAGAACTGGCAAAGCGATTTTTACAGGGGCAACGTTTAGCTTTAGGCAAAGAATCTACCATCTTACCTACGCAAATTGGCCGTGTTCGCGTATATCGTGCCTCAGATCAACAATTGCTAGGTTCTGCCCAATTGCAGGAATACAGCATTCTGGCGCCAGAACGATTAATTGCAACGACGATGATGTAATTTGTAGTGATCTATCGCTGGTTTTAATTTATCTAAGAAGATTCTAGTAGTAATCAGTTCTTGTCACTAACACGTAGTAACTCCTTGAAATAATAGGAGTTTTGCTTATTATCCAAATGTTGTGCAGTACAACATGTTATAATATTGGGTTATCTGAATTTCCCTAAATCTTCTCGCTACCATGTCAAATACAAAACGCGCTATCCGCAACATCGCCATTATCGCTCACGTCGATCACGGCAAAACCACACTGGTTGACCAATTATTGCGTCAGTCCGGTACTTTCCGCGACAACCAACAGGTTGATGCCCGCGTGATGGATTCTAACGATATTGAAAAAGAGCGTGGCATCACGATTCTGTCCAAGAACTGCGCTGTTGAGTACAAAGGTACGCATATTAATATCGTTGATACGCCAGGCCATGCCGATTTCGGTGGTGAAGTTGAGCGTGTATTGTCTATGGTAGACAGCGTTTTGTTGCTGGTCGATGCGCAAGAAGGCCCGATGCCGCAAACACGTTTTGTGACTCGTAAGGCGTTAGCGTTGGGTTTAAAACCGATCGTCGTTGTGAATAAGATTGATCGTGAAAATGCAGATCCGCAGAAAGCAGTCAATGCGACATTTGAATTGTTTGACAAGCTCGGCGCAACTGATGAGCAGTTAGATTTCCCTATCATTTATGCATCTGGCTTCAAAGGCTATGCAGGTTTGGAAGATAATATCCGCGAAGGCAACATGGATCCCTTGTTCGAGGCGATCCTAAAACACGTTCCTGCGCGTCAAGATGATCCAGATGGTCCTTTGCAATTGCAGATCACGTCTTTGGAATACTCCTCTTACGTTGGTAAGATCGGTGTTGGTCGTATCTTGAGCGGTCGTGTTAAGCCTCTACAAGACGTTATTTGGATGAATGGTCCAGACGACAAGCCAACCAAAGCACGTATCAATCAGGTTCTGACGTTTAAAGGTCTGGATCGTATTTTGGTTGACGAAGCACTGGCTGGCGACATCGTGTTGATTAACGGTATCGAAGAAATCAGTATCGGTTCTACTATCTGCGCACCAGATACACCGCTGGGTTTGCCAATGTTGAAGGTTGATGAGCCAACCTTGACAATGAACTTCATGGTTAACAATTCACCATTGGCTGGTCGCGAAGGTAAATTCGTTACAACGCGTCAAATCCGCGATCGTTTGGATCGCGAATTGAAAGCCAATATGGCTTTGCGTGTAGTACAAGCTGAAAACGATGACTCTACTTATGAAGTATCCGGTCGCGGCGAATTACATCTGACGATTTTGATCGAAAATATGCGTCGCGAAGGTTTTGAACTTTCCGTTTCCCGTCCACGTGTCGTATTCAAAATGGTGGATGGCGTGCGCCATGAGCCGTATGAAAACTTGACCGTGGATGTCGAAGAAAACAACCAGGGCGGCGTGATGGAAGAGCTCGGTCGTCGTCGCGGTGATTTGCAAAACATGGAACCGGATGGCAAAGGTCGTGTGCGCCTCGAATATCGTATTCCTGCACGCGGTCTGATCGGCTTCCAGGGCGAATTCATGACATTGACGCGCGGTACAGGTTTGATGAGCCATGTGTTTGATGAATACGCGCCAGTTGATAATTCTAAAGGTGAGTTAGCAGGTCGTCGCAATGGTGTGTTGATTTCTCAAGATGATGGCGCTGCCGTCGCTTATGCAATCTGGAAATTACAAGATCGCGGCCGTATGTTCGTTGTTCACAACGATCCGGTGTACGAAGGCATGATTATCGGTATTCACTCCCGTGACAATGATCTGGTTGTGAATCCGATCAAAGGTAAGCAATTAACTAACGTGCGCTCCTCCGGTACGGATGAAGCAGTACGTTTGGTACCACCAATTCAGATGAGTCTGGAATATGCAGTTGAATTTATTGAGGATGACGAGTTGGTTGAAGTCACGCCTAAGAGCATTCGTCTGCGTAAGCGTTATTTGAAAGAGCACGAGCGTAAAAAGGCTTCTCGCGACGCGTAATTAAAGTTTGATCTGCCGATTAGCATGATCGCCAGATAGAATTGAAACCCGTTTTGCTCCTCCACACAGTGGTTCGAGTTAAACGGGTTTTTTTATTTAACCGAGATTTTTAATTTGCATTTGAGCTGAATAAAATATCCTATGCACAATCAACCCAGCCATCGTACTGCTTTGCTTTTAATGATCTGCGTCGCTATATTGTGGAGCACCGCAGGTGTGCTGACGCGGCATCTTGATGTTGCACGTGGCTTTGAAGTTACCTTCTGGCGCAGCCTGTTTGCTGCCATCTATGTCGTGCTGGCGATGAGTGTGCAGCACAATACCGGTGCGTTGAAAAAACTATTATCCGTTGGTCGCTTTGGATTTGTCTCTGGCATTATGTGGGCCATCATGTTTTGTTGTTTTATGATTGCCCTCACCATGACCACCGTGGCTAATACGTTGATTGTCATGAGTGTTTCACCGTTGTTGACAGCCTTTTTCGCCTGGATTTTTCTCCGCCAAAAGATATTGACGCGCACCTGGTTAGCCATCGCTGTGACATTGGCAGGTATGGTCTGGATGTTCGCTGGCGGCATGTCACAAGTCGATGGTAGAGGGTTGACTGGCATGTTGATTGCGATGGGGATACCAGTAGCAGCCTCAGTCAACGTGATCGTGTTGAAAAAGGGTGGGCACGCGTTGGATTTAGCGCCCGCAGTCATGATTGGTGGCGTGATTTCTGCGCTGGCGATGCTGCCATTTGCCTTGCCTTTTCAGGCATCTGCACATGACTTATTAATACTCGCCGTGTTAGGCGTATTTCAATTAGGTTTTCCATGCATGTTGATGGTTCGTGCAACCAGAAGTCTGGCTGCGCCCGAGGTATCTTTGTTGGCTTTGGTGGAAGTGTTGCTGGGGCCGATTTGGGCTTGGCTCGGTGCTGGTGAAGTGCCGGCGAATGCAACGATCTATGGCGGCGCCGTGGTGTTAGCTGCGCTGGCCTGGAATGAGTTCGCTGCTATTAAAGAGACGGTTTAAGCCAAATAATGTTAGCAATTTATATTGATGCTTTAAACCCAGATTTTCCATTAGACCGCTACCACTTCGCAAGAAACGCAGACGGCGTGCGGTCTTCAGCGGGATAGCACGACCGCGATTTGAGTGCGAGCGTTACAGCGACAATTGACCCTTTGGCGAACTGCCTGGCTTTGTTGCTCCTCCTAGCAAGATGCAGCTTGCGTCGTCGTCGCGGATAGCCAGTCAGTCCGCCAAAGGGTCAATTGTTGCTGTTCCAATGGAAAATCTGGATTAAATATACTCCCTATAAGTATATTTTGATTGTCCATATAAATATTGAGCAATCAGCCATTTTCTACAAAAATAATTGAGAGTATATTGTATCTTGAACAGTTTCAGAGCAAGCTGAAATCATTCAATTACGGCTTTTTCTGAATATACAGCGAGAATAATTCGTCCCGGTCAGATGCTCGATGTCCTGTCCAGATCACTTCCCAAGTCCCCGGGAAGGCGTTGCCATCCACCACCGGGCTGGCATTCAGTGTATGGCGACTTGATTGTAGCAACAGCATGTCACAAGGCTGGTCGGTAAAACCTGCAAAATGCAAACCGCCAAAATAGGCAAATGAGGCACGTTGCGACGGATCGACATTGCTATCAATGCAGCGATAATTATGCGGCATATTCCGTACCAAATCTTGGGTCAAGTCGGCATAACTAATCCTGTCATTGATGATGGGCAATCCCAAGGTCAGTAACAATAACCAGCATAAAATAACCCCGCCACTTGATAACACAACTGCCCGCCACAACACGGCTGGCTGGCGAGAAATACGCCAATATACAATCGCAAACCAGGCAATCGTGGTACACAAAGCAATGACAAAGCTAAAGCCATTAAAGTGCGCTTGATGGCTAGGCGAGAAGCGCGCAACTTGTTTGGCTACGCCTACTGGCCATCCAGTTTGTGCAGCAATCCAATACAGCCAGAACAACGCCGCGACACCGGTTAAGACCATTACCGCAAACCAATCCACGGCATTAATTGCGCTACGCTTCATTGTTGGCAAACCGAACGCGGCCAATATCGCCAGCGGTGGCAGTATCGGCAATAAAATTCCTTCTTCTGCATACGGATTGATAAACGCCAGAACCACAAAACAGCTAAAAAACGACACCGGCAAAGAAATATGCAAAGCCTTTTCCTGTTTGCGCCATGCATAAATTGCCCATGCTGCAAATGGCCAGGCAGGCCAAGCAAACCAAATGCCATATTTAAAAAAATATGAAATATTGTCTACACTAGGCAAATCAATTTGGCGAGAATTCCACAGCATCCATGCAGGTAAAGGTGTGCTGTCATACGGGTGCGCAATGCTAACGGCAAGCAACCAAGATGAGGCGACTAACACGGCCACCGGAAACGAATATTTCAGCATGAGCTGATATTGCTTTTGCTGGCGATAAAAACAAAGACCAATCAAGGTAATCCCCAAGCCCAGTGGCAATACCCAGCCCCTCGTAAGTACCAGCAGCCCTAAAGTAATTCCCAATTTTAAAGCGTTCTTTTTACTGGCCAAATCCAGTAATCTTGCGCACGAGTAAAGCGCATAAGCGACCAACGCAATTTGTAGTGCCTCTGCGCTGGTCTGGTGACTTCGTAATAACAAACCAAGGCAACCGAGATAAATCAGCAGCGCACCATCTGCTAGCGTCCGCCCAAAATCTCTCGGCTCAGGCTGACCGCCAAAGGCAAGCTTTAATGGTTGAGCTTCTGTTCTTCTGCCCAATAAATACGTGGTGTACCAGACAGACACTGATCCCAGCATAAAAAATATACCAGTCGACAGCCTTGCCGCCATCGCATCGCCCATTAGCCAGCCAAATAACTTAATGCAGATTGCACCCAGCCAAAATGCCAGAGGACCTTCTTCCGGCATCGGTAACCCGACGATATGCGGCCACAACCAATCAACCATCCCACCATGCGCCATCGTCCACATAATGCCAAAGCTAGCCGCATCATCCCCTTTCCAGGGATCACGGCCAATTAAACCGGGCAAGATATACAGCAAACATAAAGCGATGATGCTCCAGCGTGGCAGAGCAATCGTTGCAGCAGCAGGTAGGCGAACAGGCTTCATAAGGTTTGTTACTAAGGTAATAGATAGTGTGTGGCTTAAGAGCATTAAATTTTATGCATCATTCACACAATAAAGGTGTAATTTTGTCTCCGCCAAGATCATAAGGCAATGCCAGACTTTTGTGCGATTTGATCGACGGTGTTTCTGCCGTTGCACATGTCGATTAGTTATCAATTAATTATTTATTTTGTGCAGCGATGATCCCCTCAATCCATTTTTCTAAGGCATTGCTTTTCTCGTTAATACTTAAACCTTGTTTAAACTCAATGAGCTTGCCTGCTGAATCAAGTAATGCAAAAGTAGGATAAGCCTTCACCCCAAGCTGATCAATCAGAGTTTTTGCACCAGGAACCACACGCCATTTAAATGGATGACCGGCGACAAGTTTTTTCGTCCGGTCTTGGTCGTCAAATGTCATGGCGATTAACTGGATATGCCGATTTTTTCTGCAAATGCATTGAGTAATGGAAGCTCTTGAATACAAGGTGCACAATCAGCGAAGAAAAAGTTCACCAGCGTATAGCGACCTGTTAATTCCCGGTTATCCAAAGTCTTCTCATCTAATGTTTTTAAAGTAGATGGCGGGAAAGTGTCGCCAGCATTAATTGCGTATTTCGCCTTATCAAGAAAAATTTCTTTCTCTTTATTCGACACGGAAAAAATAAACGTCGCAGGACCGCTGACTATTTGTCCCTGATCATTTTCAAACATCAGTTTTCTTTTTGCAATATTCACATGTCTAAATTTTTGCAACAAAGTCTGAAACTCGCTAAAAGAGATCAACTTCGCATTTTCATCTTTGTATTCCACCTTGCTATCAGCTTTCACATCATTTTTCTCTCGGAACTTGGCTTCTTCGATGCTTAGTAGTTTTATGTTGGGATCATCAGTTGTCGCACTTGTGATGCCTGGTAGCAGGATGTTGAGCTAGCTCAAAAAAATTATTAGAGAAAATTTCATAAATAATTGAGATTGATTAAAAAGATCGAGGCGTCATTCTTGATTGAATGATGTCAATATTTTTTATTGAGGTTATTGAAAAAAGCGACCAGCAAAGCGAGTATGATTTTTTTTGTAAGAAGTGTATGACGAAGCGCAATTTTTTATCGATGAAAAACTGCAGACGTTAGAACTATCCCCAGTCTCGCACATATCATTCATCTTGCCATTGCTCAGGCTATGTTTGCTGATACAACAAGCTATGTAAAAAGTGTCTAAGAAAAAAAAATCCCCTAATAAAAATGCGCCCCGCAGCCCGAAAACATGCCACCAGCCGCATTATCATTACGGCATTTTTATGCACTAATGATAGAAAATAAAATAGCTTAAAAACAGAGGATATCCGATGAAACGGATCGCGTGGTTATCCTAGCGCTACGAATGCTATTTTTGCAGACTGACGTAAATTTTTCCAAGAGCGATTTTGGCGTTACTTTGGCTGACGTGTTTAAAAAAATGGCCTGCCGTTTTGATTTGACACATACATAAAATATTCGCCCGCTGCATTTCTAGCGAAACAGGTTAACCTGTAGTGAACAACTACGCCATTGTCTTCGTCGCTAGTAATAGACTCATCTTCTTTAACGATCTCAGCATCCGCACCATTGAAGGCAAAGCGAGCATCGCTGGACTTCGCTCGATAAGCGCGAAACTGTTCCTTCGCCTCTTCGCGATATCGACTTAGATCTTTATCTGAACCCTTCTTTAGCGAGAGTGCAAAAACAACTGGCAAGATTAAAAATATGATTTCTATCATCAAAGATAAACTTTCAAATCAAGTGTGAAGTTGCATATTGCGTGTTATGCATTATAAGCACTCGCCTATTCGCCATCCATATTCACTCTGCAAATTACATATAACGATCTATATCGTTCCTCAATCTGACGATAAAACATCTTGTACGAAATACCGCTGGAGCGTCCGATTTATGTTTTCAGCGTGCATATTTCAATACGCTCAGTTAGTATCTATTTCATATTCAAACTACAAGTCATCTTATGAAAAAAACTGCTTGCTTTTGTATGCTTCTAGCGATGTTTAGCCTGAGTGCTTGCTCGAAAAAAGAGACTTCGGATGATGAGTATAGAAGACCGACAGGCGTCGTGTTGGCGCAAGAGGTCGCTTCTCCTCTTCAGGCAGAAATGCCTGCGTCAGCGCAAAGGGAACCTGGAGAAAGTAGGGCGCCATCAAAAGCGAAGGAGTCCTCTCGTCGTTATCTTGCTTACGAGCATTCTATCGGCATCAATATTGCTGAAGAAAAAATTACGCCATTAGTCGAGAACCTCAAGCGCACCTGTGATGCTGCCGAGAGTTGCGATGTTTTGGATATTAGCGTTAGCGGCAGTGATTTCGCTAGCGCTAATTTAAAGTTGCGTGCAAAGCCCGCAGATATTCCTAAGCTAATCGCGTTAGTCAGCCACGAAGGTAAGTTATCCGATCAGCGCACCAGCGCAGAGGATTTGAGCGGACGGATTGAAGACACGGCAAAACAGATCGCGCTCAAAGAAGATTTTCGTAGTCGGCTGGAAGGTCTGCGCGCCAAGGCGGGCAGCGATATTGATGCGCTGATTAAAGTCAATGAGCAACTGGTGCAAGTCCAGTCCGATCTAGAATCATTGAGTGGACAACGCGTTGTCTTGATGAAACGCGTCGATACCGAAATTCTCAACATCCGAATTGCCTCTGCAAACAAGGCTTCTGTCTTGGCACCATTAAGCAGCGCCGCTTCTGGCTTCGTACGCAATAGCCTAGATGCACTGGCAATGGTCGTCACCTTTATCGCAACCGCATTGCCATGGCTGCTGCTTCTGACTTTTTGTGTTTGGCTATTCAAAAAAATCAAGCAGTACAGAAGACGGAAGTTTGAAAAGAATTGACGTGTGCTTTAGTACTCACAAGATGAAGGTTCATCATGAACTTTCATCATTTGAAGTGGTGCGCATCGCGCAACCCACGTAAGTCATCAGCCGCGCTGAAACACCTTCATCAAACTCATGCCGTCGGCACCTGCGACGCAAGCAGTTACCCCCGCCTCCAGATGGATTAACTGAGCAGCAGCCAACGCTACCGACTTACCAGCGATCGTCAGCGTGCATTCGCCTTGCAAGACATACAGCACAAATGCATGGCTGGCCTTGATGCTGATTGCCTCAATCTCGGGGTAGGTATTCAGATACAGCTTATGGGATTCCTCCGGATGCAATTGACGCACCGCGTCTTCAGAAATAGCTAGTGGCGACAGTTCAGACCAGGATTGTGGATGCGCGTGTGTCATGTGGATTCCTTTAGATATGTCGGACAAAGAGCTGGCAAACGCTACAGCTTGTTTGTCAAAAGGCGCGAGTATAAGAGGAAACGCCCGCAGAAGACAGCGAACAGCCAGAAATAAATGCGTACTGCGGAATACAGAGTTAGTCTATCAGGTGCAAATCAATGCGCACGACTGGTCGATAAATGCAGTGCTCAAACGAGAAAATATTGTATGGAACACTGTATCCCCCAAGCCGCCTGCATACCCTCAGCATTTGCGAAATGATGCACTTCAACTATGGCTATATTGGAGGTTGCGTTAATTTCTACCGGGAGCCAGAGTGCTCTGATTCTACCGCTTACCCTATCAGGCTAAAAGAACGGATAATGGCGCCTAATTCACTTTTACGCACTTTTGGCCGCCTTTTTGGAACACTCTCATGGAAATTAAAGTTAACTTTCTCGATAAGCTTCGCCTCGAAGCCAAGTTCGATGACTTCACGGTGGTAGCCGATCAGCCTATCCGTTACAAAGGCGATGGCTCAGCACCCGGGCCCTTCGATTACTTTCTGGCCTCATCGGCTCTGTGCGCGGCGTACTTTGTGAAGTTGTACTGCAACACGCGCAATATTCCTACTGAGAATATCCGCCTGTCCCAAAATAATATTGTTGATCCAGAGAATCGTTACGCACAAATCTTTAAGATCCAGGTCGAATTACCCGCCGATATTTCTGATAAAGATCGTCAAGGAATTTTGCGCTCTATCGACCGCTGCACAGTGAAAAAAGTGGTGCAGGCTGGACCAGAGTTTGTGATTGAAGAGGTAGAGAGTTTAGATGCCGACGCGCAAGCCTTGCTGACCTTAAATCCAGATGCAGATGCTGCCACCTACATCCTCGGAAAAGACTTACCGTTGGAAAAAACCATCGCCAATATGTCCAGCTTGCTCGCGGGTCTCGGCATTAAGATTGAAATTGCCTCGTGGCGCAATATCATCCCGAATGTATGGTCGCTGCATATCCGCGATGCGCATTCACCGATGTGTTTTACCAACGGCAAGGGCGCGACCAAAGAAAGCGCTTTGGCATCGGCCTTGGGCGAGTATATTGAGCGCCTGAGTAATAATCATTTTTACGCAGGCTCGTTCTGGGGCGAAGACATCGCCAATGCCGAGTTCGTCCATTATCCGAACGAGTGCTGGTTTAAGCCTGGCAAAAAAGATGCGCTACCAAAAGAGATTCTGGATGCGTACAGCTTAGCGATTTACAACCCCGATAAAGAGCTACGTGGCTCGCATCTGATTGATACCAATTCTGGTAATACAGAGCGCGGCATTTGCTCGCTACCATATGTGCGGCAATCCGACGGCGAGACCGTCTATTTCCCATCGAACCTGATCGAGAACCTATTCGCCAGCAATGGCATGAGCGCTGGTAATACGCTGGTCGAGGCGCAAGTGCAATGTCTGTCTGAAATTTTTGAACGCGCCGTCAAACGCGAAATTTTAGAAGGCGAAATCGCCTTGCCTGATGTGCCGCAAGAAGTGCTGGCGAAATATCCTGGCATCTTGGCAGGCATTCAAGGCTTGGAAGAACAAGGCTTTCCGGTACTGGTAAAAGACGCCTCGCTCGGCGGACAATATCCGGTCATGTGCGTGACTCTGATGAACCCGCGCACAGGCGGCGTATTTGCCTCCTTCGGCGCACACCCGAGCCTAGAAGTAGCACTGGAACGTAGCTTGACCGAGCTACTGCAAGGTCGCAGTTTTGAAGGCCTCAACGATTTACCTCAGCCTACCTTTGTCAGCCAAGCCGTGACTGAGCCGAATAACTTTGTCGAACACTTCATCGATTCCAGCGGCGTAGTGTCATGGCGCTTTTTCAGTGCTAAGTCCGACTACGAATTTGCGGAATGGGACTTCACCAGCGAAGGCAGTAACGCCAATGCAGAAGAAGCCGCCACCTTATTCGGCATCCTCGCCGACATGGGCAAAGAGGTCTACATGGCTGTGTACGACCAGTTAGGCGCGACCGCTTGCCGGATTTTGGTGCCGGGTTATTCAGAGGTTTATCCCGTCGAAGATTTGATCTGGGATAACACCAACAAAGCCTTATTATTCCGCAACGATATCTTGAACGTGCATCAACTCGACGATGGTGCCTTAGAGGCATTGCTCGATCGTTTAGACAACAACGAGCTAGACGATTACAGCGACATCGCCACCTTGATCGGCGTCGAATTTGACGAGAACACGGTCTGGGGACAACTCACCGTGTTGGAATTAAAACTCCTAATTAATTTAGTCTTAGAGCAATTTGAGGAAGCGCAAGAGCTGGCGCAAACCTTCTTGCAATACAACGATAACACGGTCGAACGCAGATTGTTTTATCAAGCTTTAAACGTAGTGCTAGAGGTCATGCTGGATGATGACCTAGAACTAGCCGATTACGAAGTCAATTTCCGTCGCATGTTTGGCAACGAGCGTATGGATGCGGTAATGGGATCAGTCAACGGCAGCATACACTTCTACGGCTTAACGCCTACGAGTATGAAGTTGGAAGGCTTGGACCGCCATCAGCGTTTGATTGATAGCTACAAGAAATTGCACGTCGCGCGGGCTAAGAGTCTCGGTCAATAAATTAAGGGAGAAATAAGTAGGGTGGGCGCAACCCGCCTCACTAGCATGCGTTGGCATGTGTTGCTTGGGTTGCACTCGCTCTAGATGGCTACACGGCTACTTCTAACCATGATTTGTAGGCCAATAAACAGGAAGGTCAAATAGGCGCTTTTTTAAACTATAGCGCCTTGATGATTTGCACCCTACTCAACTGCCGTAACAATGAAGTCAGCAATTAACTTATCGGTGATTTGGTGTGGATTGCGTACACCATAGTTGGTCGTCGTCACCAGTGCTACCAACTCTAGATCAGGAAAAACCACGACCTTGTTTCCACCTGTTCCGGCCATTTGATATGCCTGATGTGTCACACCTTTGGCGCTATATGGGTACAACCAAAGTAGATAGCCATAATTACGTTGCTCATCCACCTCAGCATGCGGTGTGACGGACGCTTTTACCCACGCTGCCGGTAATATTTGCTGACCATGCCATGATCCGCCATTGGCTAGCAGTTGACCGAATTTAAGTAGATCGCGACTACGCAGACCTAAACCACCACCACCTTGTGCTAGACCTAGCGGCGAATATTGCCACTCCGTCTTAGTAATACCCAGGGGCGTAAATAAGGTTTTTTGCGCAAAATCGGCCAAAGGCATTTTGGTCGCGTTTTGAATAACTGCACCTAGTGTTGTCGAGCCCGCAGTGCAATAGCTAAATGCGCGGCCATAAGGCGAGGCTGAGGGTTTGGTGACCCATGCAGCAAAACCTTTGATCGGGAGGTCAAGGTAAAACTTCACCCAGTCTTCGATTAAATACATGCGCTCTTCATTGCCACGAGAAAATTGATTTTGATCATCGCATTCCATCATCGAGCTCATGGTCAACAAATCCTCAACCGTGATCTTGGCTTTGCGTGAATCAGGATTTTCAAGAGGCTCTTTGCGTTGAAGAAGCGGAAGTATGGGCGCGGAAACCGAGGCGATATGACCACGATCAATCGCCGCTCCCACCAGCATCCCAGTAATCGTCTTTGTCGCTGATCGGGTGTTGCGCAAAGCGTCAACGCCATCCGCATCATAATAAGACTCATAGACGAGCTGACCACGTCTGGCAATCAGAACACTAGTGATCTGCTGAAACGTGCCCTTTTTGATCGCCTCATCCATCGCTACTAGTTTTGCAGTATCCAATCCTTGCGACGCCGGTGCTTTGATCACCCAATCATTTTGCGTAGTCAGGGGATCTGACATTGCCTCACTTTTTAGCAGCAGAGCACCGAGAGAAATCATGAGGGCAACACTAAGACTATTTTTAACATTCATATCGAAACTCCGAAAAATAAGTGAACAAGCCCAAATCTTAACTACGTCGCTCAAACCGATCTTGGACATTTGAAACCATGATTGGACGAGCTGAGCTTCGCGAAATGCGTTGGCGTTAGACCCCACTGATGTAGGAACGCCCGGTTCAGATGGCTCTGGTCACAGAAGCCGGAGGCGAGCGCAATATCACACAATGCCTCATCGGTCGTCATCATCAATTGCGTGGCATGCTCTACCCGGCGCCGACGCAGATCAACGCCGGGAGTACATCCAATATGACGAAGATATTGTCGTGCCAGATACACCCTGTGCACACCGACAGCGTCAGCGATGTCGGCAATACCTAAATCCTCAGTCGACCTATCCGCGATCATCTCTTGCGCCCGCCGCAGCCATGGAGGTGGATTGGGCGACAAAGGGCTTTGTTTGTAAAAACTCGCTAATAGATTCAATGTAATCGTCTCTAAATCCAGTCGCGACGCGTCACTAGAAGCGGCCGCCTGTAGCAAGCCAAAAGCTTGTTTGACAGCGATGGGATCATCGTGGCGCATCGCAAAATCGGGGAGTTTGATGTGTTCAAGCAGCTCGCGAGAATCCTCGGGATTGAAGCTAATCGCAAAGAACCAGCCGCCGTCGCCAGCAAAACGATCTCGGTGAACGACATCCGGCGGATTGTAGACAAGCACAGGACCTGCTCGCTGGGTACCTGATGCGGATGTCACATAGCGGCCGCGCGTGGCCAACACAATATGTGCTCCAGTATGGCTATGTTCTTCCACATCATGCTCATGCACCGTGGCACGCAAGTGGCTCAATCCCAAACTTTTAAAACGTCGGTCAAACGCATTGGTGCCGTAATACTGACCTGAAGCAAATTGATCGATCATTCTGGACTCCTCAATTGGAACGGCGGGACTACGAATATGAATGTGACTTGTACAACCGAAAAGCAGGTACTAGTCTTAAAGTGACATAAGCCTATGCTTGACATTGATGTCGGAAAAACGTGTTCATTCAAGATTCGACACCCTAGTTGTGGTTGAACGAAATGCCCGAGTGTAGAAGCAAGAGAAACGACATTCAATCAAGATCAGATCAAACAGCAGTTTTGACGGACAAGCAGTATCAATTCGGCTTTAAGCAGAATTTGCTTTAATGGAGGAAGGTAGAATCGGGACAGTTCTCCGGCCTAACTTCGCTTACTCGGTATCGGAAAATTAGCGAAGGTCCAGTTTGTTATTCCATATGTTTGCGATGCAGTCACACAACTCAATACTGCTAGACCTAAGAACTGATTTCGGACTCACGCATTTCACTTATCTTGTCTAACAAAAGAGATATTAAACAGATTACAATTCCGCATCTTAATTTTTCATCAAGGTTCGTATGCGTAGTTTGATTAGTGCCGTATCGTTGTTGGTCTTAAACTCAATCCTGTGTCTGCCAGCGGCGGCAGAACAGCCGGTCGTTACAGATCAGACATCCGTGGCGGTGCCTGCTGCAACGGCCTCTGCTGCTGCAGTAGAGGCATCAGAGCCACCTAAAAATAACGACATTAAAGTTATCGAGATCGATAAGGTCTGTGCTATTCCTGCCTATCCCAAACCAGCTCTCCGCATCGGTATGCAAGGTAAAACCATCCTCAACCTGATGATCGACAATGCTGGCAAGATCAGCGCCTTCCAGCTAGAAAAAAGCAGCGGCTGGAAATTACTCGACGTCACCGTGATGAACGCAATCATTGGCTGTCAGGTGATACCCGCGGGTCGGTGGATACCGAGCGAACGTAAAATCGCTTACCTCTGGAAATTTGATAGCACTGATATCAGCCCAGCATTGATCGACCCAAAAAGCTGCAAACCATCAGAAAAACTTCGCGTCGCCCTCGATAAAGAAAATGGAGTCGGCATCGTCGTCGGTATGTCTATTTCCGACAAAGGTAAAGTACTCAATGCTCAAGTCCAGTGGGGCAGTGATGACGAGCAACTAGACCAAGAAAGTCTGCGCATCGCACGCTCATGTGAGTTTGTCCCAGCCGAGAGAGGTGGCAAACGCATCGCGGATGCACAAGCAATCAGGTTCGTTCAAAAGTAGTAGGCGAGGGCAGCTATACTTCCTCTTGAAGTATAGATTCGTGATTGCACGTCCAATCAAAATGCGGCTCGCGGCTCAAAAGTATGCGACAAGCCGCAAAGGCATTGCGCGCGAGTACCGCTCGCACCAAGGGGGAAACGCATGGCTTAAACTGAGAATAGCCAGTGAAGCGCCACGCGCACTGCGCTCGCTGATTTGATTGATTCTTTGTGTAAATACCTAGCTTTAGATAGACGCTATTGGAAGATACGCTTCAGTTGTCCAAGCTTCTTGGTTTGTTCCAAATGTATCATCAATTTTGAATCGCTCGTCAACCAGCATCAATGCCTCAAATGCTTGTTTGTAGATTGCTTTTTCTTGTGCTTTTACCCAGTCAGCGTCGTCGTGAGCACCACCCGCAATGGTAATTATTTCAGCGAGTACCGCATCTACAAACGGCCTTCCTAATTTTGTTGTGTTTTTACAAAATTCCAGCGTTTCTCTTATCTTCTCAATATTTTTTTGTTGAGAGCCATTAATTGGAGTCTTGTTGGTCCTGCGTTGTGCAATTGAGTTTAGTTTTGTTGCGACTTCCACTTTCTTAATGTCATCTGCGGCAATGTTCGGAATGCAATTTTTACATGCTTCAACCAAGCGATTCACACGGTCTATTTCTAATTGCGCTAGTGCCGGTCTAGACACATCTCTAAACGCTGGCTGATTGAACGGCACCTCATCCGATTGGATATACATTCTTGGCCCACCAATATAAAGCCCTTTTTTCGGTGCAGTTACACTCACCACCCTTCCTTTACTTTTGAGCGAATTTTGAAGTGAAGATGCAAAGGAACTTCCATTCTCCAGTGTTTTCCCTGTCTTACAACCAGCAATTCGTATTGAATAAAAAGTCCGCGGAAGCGTTTTTGGGATCAAGCCTAATGCAAAATCTTCTGGTGTCTGTTCATTTAAAGTAGCACCCGCACTATGGGCAATAAATGTTTCAACTTCTGGTGACTTAAGTTCTCCCTCAAAAGGCCAAGATACTACTTGTTGCCCATCATCAGCCGCTAGAATTTCAGCGCTACGGTTCACCTCTTCGTCGTCACCTAACATTTTGATCACTCTGCGTTGCAATATGGCGGAGGCAGGGCGATCTGTAAGCTGAACCCTATTTTTTTGATATTGGAAAGCCTTCGCTCCCATCACATCCGCCTCAGCCTCCAACCCAGCATCATCATTTACCGGAGTCCCAGCCTTCATCTGCATCGTCGGCTGCACGCGCCCCTGCGCTTGCTGTACTACATGCCAGGCTTCGTGTGGCAAATGCTGTTCCTGCCCTGGTGCCACATGAATCTCGCTACCCTGCGCATAGGCATGGGCGTTCAATTGTGCTGGTTGTGAAGAGTTATAGTGCACCTTGACATGATCCATGCTCATGCCAGACAGCGATTCAATGCCCGATTTAAGATGGTCGGGTAGACCTGTGTTATTCGGCTTTGGCGCTTCGGTTGCGTTGGTCGTCGCTTCACGCTGCACCGTTTCACCCTTCGTTTTGTGTTGCAGCGTTTCTTCCTCTTCCACACGTTGCACGGCAGGCGCATTCATCATCGCGCTCATGGTTTTGAGCTGCATCGAGCGCGCGCTGTTTTGTGCCATCTGTTGAAAAGAGTGGAGTTGTCGGCTTTGGGGACTGTTGTCGGCTACGTTTTGCACCTGGAGCTGCGCAGTGGTTTGCGCGCGTAAGTCGGTAAAGTCACTGTGGACAGCGTCCGCGCTGCTTTGCTGGTGTTGCGTTGCCAATTGGCTGGCACGCTGTTCAGTCGTCGGCCTCACGTTGGTTTTGGCTTGCTGCATCGGAGCGGCTGAACTCATGAATCACCTCGCACATTGGAAGTACCATCAGAATGAGTGATTATTTTAAACGAAAAAGTTATAAAAAAAGAAATGACATTAAAAAAATAAAATGCAGAGATAAAGTGCGCCATGCGCAACGATCTATCCCCAGCAAATACCTACTCCCAACATACCCAGCAACATCTGCACCAAATCCCCAATCCGGTGGCAACATCTCTTACGCCAGATAACGATGAAATGTCGGATGTGGTCAAACCGTCGCATCCGCAACCAGACCATGTTTCACCGGGTTAAAGTGAATATAATCGACATGCAGTGCAAAGTCGTTATCGTCACGGATTTGATGTTCCCAAAAGCGTCGTTGCCAGATGCCCGATTCTTTTCTTTGCGTTCGTGAGGCAGATAAATTATCCACGCCAAACTCATCGGCACAAGCTTGTGAGACCAACCGTTTGATCATCGACCAGCGAACAGAGAAGTCCGCATCACCTTGCGGCAGCGTCCAGATACAATGCAAATGATCTGGCAGAAGCACCCATGCATCAATCTCAAATGGATGTGTCAGGCGTGTTTTTTGAATCGCCAGGCGTAAGTCATCACGCAATGATTCGGTGGCCAAAATAGGTCGCCGACGAGAGCTATTTACGGTGAAAAAATATGTACCGCCAGCGATATTTGATCGTCGATAATTAGACATGAGAAATGCAGGAAAAATAAGATCACAGCGTGCCTTGAAGGCGATAACTCGTCAATTTCTGTGAAACGATTCCCCAGCAAAGACGAGCCTCGTGGCACAAAAACACGCCACAAGCCGCACAAACATTACGTAGGGTGCGCCATGCGCACCAATGATGGAAAAACGAACGGCGTAAAAAATGAGGATATTCGGTGAAACGGTGCGCATGACGCACCCATACGGAGGTATGCACGTTATGCTTGCTATCTTGGATCAGAGGTAGCTGTGTCTTTAGTTGACGACGATGTCGACACCTTTTCCAATTTTTCTTGCTAACGTTAGAAAATCAAGATAACAGTCATTGACAGCTTCCATATGTGCACCAATTGCTCCATCAGATGATTTTAGGAAAAATATCGGTTTATTCGCCTCCATTGCCATTGGCATTAGACTGCGGTAGTGTTTTAACTTCGCTAGACTAAATTTATCGTTTTCTATTGATGGCACAGAAGTTAAATCAATGTCGAGTACAGCGGATCTATAGATTGTAGGAATACGATCTAACCACCGTTGGTATGCTTTAACTGGGCGAGAATCGCGTATCCCATGTTGCATCACAATGTAGCCTGCTGGCGCCATCGATCCTTTCGGTATGAGTAAGTCTTTCGGTGCTTTTGGAACCAGCTCGCTCCAAGCACTTCGCCAATCTCTAAGCGTCGGTCCCAGATTCTTCAATCCCTGTAAAGAAAAGAGATCAGGTGCTAATGGAAGAATGACTTGATCGGATGCAATAATGGCGCTTCGGTTGATCGCACCTAGATTGGGGCCAACGTCTATCAATATTAATTCAGCATTAAACTCTTCAGAGGCGGCACTAATTAATCTATAAAACGCAGTCATAACTCGAAACGCAGCTTCATCACGATTATGGCATTTTGGCCAACTCTCAGACAATTTGTCTTCAAATCGAGACAGTGCTAGGTCACCAGGAATAAGGCCTAAGTTTTCGGCAATTTTCTCGATGTGAGGCTTTGCAATGTCACCTAATCCTCTTTGAATCGGTTCAATTGCGCCAAAAATAGTATCTGGATGCCCATTTTCTGGCCATATTTTTTCGAGCTTGGTTTCATTTAGAAACATCGCTGTTAAATTCGCTTGAGGGTCTAAATCTACGGCGATTGTGCGAATTCCTCGAGCTGCGAACATCCAAGAAAGGTGGTAAACCAATGAGGTTTTTCCAACTCCACCCTTATTATTAAAAAAAGCGATTGTTTTCATTCTGCCCTCTTCATTATTTTCACCAAGACAGTATGTTCATCAAATGTAAATTCTGCTTGTGGATTCCCATTGTCGGAAAGCAGCGCTTGAGCTCTTTGTACTCCATAACCGAATCTATTTACAAATCCGAGCGATTTCATAGCTTCTGCAATAATCGGGTTGCGGTAACTATTTCTATTTGGAAAATTTTCCGCGGTTACCTCTCCATACAGCCCGCCAGGGCTATGAATTTCAATATGATCGCTAAACACATAAAAACGTATCGGAGTATTGCTATCATAGTTGCGATGCATTACTGCATTCATTAGCAGTTCTTTAAGGGCAATCTCTGGATAGTTTGTAACTTGTTGCTCTTTTAAATTGGAGATATTCCTGAGAGATATTTTTATGATTGATTTAAGTCGCAAACTTAGTTCATGCATTACAGAAACAAGGTCGCCAGATATTTCAGCTTGTTGCTCAGGAATGTCGGTTAAGTTCGTGCCACTTAATTCTAAATATTGAATGTATGCACCGGGAAGAAAATATCTTGGATTTTTTCCGAACAACAGTACTCCGGCAAATGTAGAACATTCTCGATCCATGTCAAAAAGTCTTAGGGAGCTTAACTGAAGCTCAACAGGACGATGATTGGCTAAAATAGTTTCGGGATCAACGGTTTGTCTGCGGTATGTGTCAAATTGACCTAAAGCTAAATCACCAATTTTTGCTTCTACGCAAGGGCGAGCATCAAATGATCTGGCTAATGCAACTCTGCGCTCAGAAAGGATGCGTTCTTCCTGCTCATTTGCAATTGCCTTGCGTGGCCCAACTCTGATCCATACGCGTCCTTTATAGCGAACAGGAGGTAAATCTGACGGTTGCACCTCTACTACGGCAATATCGCCTTCATCAAAAGAAAATTTGGCGACCGTTAATGCTGGTTGAGGTAGTACGTTCCCATCAGATCTGATACCAGCAAGGTTCTTGAGTAATTCGTCGGTAACCTTTAAATTTGAAAAACTTCCATCATCTTTGGCGCCAATCAATAGATATCCTGCTTTTCTGTGATTTGGAAGATCATTTGCAAATGCACAGATAGCTTGGCAAAATTTTTCGTTATTGCTAATTGATTCTGTTCGCTCGATTCGATCCGACTCCATGTCAACAAGCAATAGTTGAAGCTCACTCTGAGATAGCATATGCGTCCTTATGAATAGTATTGACTTAGATAATAAGTCGCAGTTTTTTCACTTCCCCCAACCATCCTTCAAAGTAGTAACCCGATTAAACACCGGTTTGCCCACCACAGAATCCACGCGATCCGCCACAAAATACCCGTGACGTTCAAACTGCAAACGCGTATCTGGCGTCACGTCTTTCATGCCCGGCTCTACATAGGCTTTGACGACTTCTAGCGCGTTTGGGTTGAGTAATGCCATGAAATCTTTGCCGCCCGCATCTGGATTTGCATCGGTGAATAAGCGGTCGTATAAACGGACTTCGGCTTCTAATGCGTCGGCGGCACTGACCCAGTGGATGTTGCCTTTGACTTTGTAATTGGCGCTGCCTTCGGTGCCGGATTTGCTGTCGGCAAAGTAGTTGCAGTGGACGGCGATGATGTTGCCGTCGGCGTCTTTGTCTGCGCCTGTGCATTCGACTACATAGCCATAACGCAGACGTACCTTGTTACCCGGGAAGAGGCGGAAGTAGCCTTTTGTTGGGACTTCCATAAAGTCTTCTTGCTCGATCCAGAGTTCTTTGCTGATGGTGAATTCGCGGTTGCCGCGCTCTGGGTGGTGCGGGTGAACTGGTGCACTGCAGGCGATGTTTTCACTCATTTCTCCCACCATAGGGAAATTGTCGATGATGAGTTTCAGCGGGCGCAGTACGGCAGTGGCGCGTGGTGCTTTGGGGTCGAGGTCTTCGCGCAGGCAACCTTCTAGCGTGCTGTAGTCGATCCAGCCGTCGGAGCGGGTGACGCCGATACGTTCGCAAAACAGTTGCAGTGCTTCTGGTGTGTAGCCGCGACGGCGGATGCCGACGATGGTGGGCATGCGTGGGTCGTCCCACCCGCTGACGATGTTTTGTTCTACCAGTTGGCGTAGTTTGCGTTTGCTGGTGACGACATAGGTCAAATTGAGTCGTGCAAATTCGTATTGGCGTGGCACGGGTTGTTTGAAGAAACCGCCTTCGGCTGCGCGCTCGATAATCCAGTCGTAGAACGGGCGGTGATCCTGGAACTCTAAGGTGCAGATTGAGTGGGTGATGTTTTCAATCGCGTCTTCCAGCGGATGGGCGTAGTCGTACATCGGGTAGATGCACCATTTGTCGCCGGTACGGTGATGATGGGCGTGACGGATGCGGTAGATCGCGGGGTCGCGCATATTCATGTTGGGTGACGCCATGTCGATTTTGGCGCGCAGGATGTGTTCGCCGCCTTGGAATTCGCCAGCCTTCATACGGCGGAATAAATCCAGGGATTCTGCTGCTGTGCGGTCGCGGAAAGGCGAGTTGACGCCGGGCTTGGAGAAGTCACCGCGATTGGCTGCCATGTCGTCCGCAGATTGACTGTCGACGTAGGCGTGTCCGGCGTTGATCAGGTATTCGGCAATGGCGTAAAAGGTGTCGAAGTAATCGCTGGCGTAATACAAGTGACTACGGTGTTGGCTACCATCGCCTTGTTCAGGACTGTCGTTCCAGTCGAAGCCCAACCATTTGACACTGTCGATGATGGTGTCGACATATTCCTGATCTTCTTTTTCTGGATTGGTATCGTCAAAGCGCAGATGGCAACGGCCAGCGTAATCGCGTGCCAAGCCAAAGTTCAGGCAAATCGATTTGGCGTGGCCGATGTGCAGGTAGCCGTTGGGTTCTGGCGGGAAGCGGGTGATGACGTTGGGCAGACCGTCGCGGGTGTAATGGCCGTCGGCAAGATCGCGGTCAATAATGCCGCGCAAAAAGTTGGATACCGGGGCAGGTGCGTTTGCATCGTGTTTTGCTGCGGGAGTGGTGTTTTTATCGTTATTGCTCATGGTGCCAATCGTTTCAAAAAATAATGTGATGACAAGCATTTTACCGCAGCGTAACAAGAAGCCCGCGCAAGTTAATACTTAATTATTTGTCGCACACGAGCAGCGCTTTTTCTCCATAAACTATCTGAAGGATGTCAGGCGGAAACAGATGCACATTTTTGTTGATGAAAGATTAATATTCTCGACTTGAGGTATCGGCTGGTGATACTTTAAGAACATCTGCCACAGCGATAGCAAAAACGCATTTAATACCAGAGGGCAAATGCACGCTGGTGCAGAGAAATAATCAGTCGGGAGGACAAGAACATGGGCAAATTAGTTGAGCGTAGCGCCTTGATGGAGGCGGCAGATCTGGGCTTATTGCATTACGGGCAGGTCGAGCCTTTGATGCGGTTTTTAGAAACCCGGGCGATGAAAACCGGTACGGCACGGTTTAGCGGGACGATGGTTTTATATTATTTGGGCGGCATGCTGGCGATTGCGGCGTGCTCCTTATTCAGCACCTTGGCGGTGGAGCGCTGGGGCATGCCGGTGCTGCTGGCGCTGAGTATTGGCTACTTTGTCTTTGCGGTAGCCGTTGCTACCTGGCTGGATAAGCGCGGGCAGGGCGTGTTGGCGGGTATTTTTGCGACACTGGCGATTGCTCTGGTGCCTCTGATGGTATTCGCGTTGCAGCATGTCACCGGGTTTTGGGAAGATAGCGCTAATGCTGAGCATTATCGGGATTTTCATCAATGGATAGACTGGCACTGGCTGGTGATGGAGTTGGTGACACTGTTGATCGGTGCGCTGATGTTGTGGCGCTTTAAGTACAGCTTTTTGGTGATGCCGGTTGCGGTGACCTTGTTTTATATGGGGATGGATGTGGTACCGGCCTTGCTGATGCATGGTGATATGGGCGATATATTTGGCGGTGACTGGCATGTGCGGCAGCAGATTTCGCTGGTATTTGGGCTGTTGATGCTGGTGTTGGCGCTGGTAGTGGATTTTCGCTCGCTGCGCGGTGTGGACTATTCGTTCTGGCTGTATCTATTTGGCTTGCTGACATTTTGGGGTGCATTGTCGTCGATGGGTAATGGTGCTTTGTCTGGCAAGCTGATTTATCTGGCGATTAATGGGGGCTTGATTTTTGTCGGTGCAGTATTGGGTCGCCGGGTGTTTGCTGTTTTTGGCGGTATTGGTATCGCGATGGTGTTGGGAGATTTGTCCTGGCATTTGTTCAAAGACAGTTTTGCGTTTGTTGCTGTATTGACTTTGTTAGGTTTTGCGCTGATTGCATCGGGTGTGTGGTGGAGCCGGCATCGTGTACGTTTAACCGCGCAACTCTCCAGCAAATTGCCGACGGCAATGCAATCTAAACTGGCAATGCGCGGCTTATCTACCTGAATAGGTCCTAATATTAATAAGATCGATGTAAGGAAACACTACCTCCTTAGACTAAGACATATAGTCGCAGTATAAATAGGGATATGAATATAGGACTTGGACAGCGCCAGATGGAGGGCGGTGTCCAAGTCCTTATTAAGGTTCCTGATTTTTAAGGAGGTGGTATGAAACGTTTATTCTCAGTATGGCCGTTGGTACTGGTTGCAGGGATCGTCCAGCCAGCGTTGGCGCAAACATGTACCAAAAGCAGCCCAGCGCACACGGTCGCTTTGCTGGAGTTGTACACCTCCGAGGGCTGCAATAGTTGTCCGCCAGCCGATAAGTTTGTCAGTAGTGTCTACAAAACGACCGGCTTAACATCCGACCAGGTATTGCCCTTATCGCTGCATGTGGATTATTGGGATTACATCGGCTGGAAAGATACCTTCTCCAATCCTATTTTTACGCAGCGTCAGCGCTGGCTGGCGGAGCTGGCGTCCACTCGCACGGTGTACACGCCCGAGGTGTTTGTTGCGGGCAAAGAGTTGCGCAACTGGAGTAATGGCGTGGCGGATGCAGTCAAGCGCATTAATCAAAAACCTGCCCAAGCGGATATTCGCCTGACTTTGGATGGCGTGACAGATCGTCAGCTCAACGTGAGTATGACCAGCAATACGGCGCAAACGGGCAAACTCTATTTTGCCTTGGTTGAAAGCGGCTTGGTCTCGCATGTCAAAGCAGGAGAAAACAGTGGTGTCACGCTACAGCATGATTATGTCGTGCGGCAGTGGGGCGATCCCGTTCGTCTGACGGGCGGCAGCAATACGACGATGCGCCAGATCAGCTTCCCTGCGAATGCTGTACGCAAGAATCTGGCAGTGGCAGCTTTTGTGCAATCGGATAAAGGTGAGGTGTTGCAGGCGCTGTCGTTGCCGATTTGTTCGGGTTTATAGAAGGCGCTTTAATGCACCTTCTACCCAAACGCATCAGCTGTAGAAAGTCTTGATTAAACCTTTATGTTTCGCTTGCAGCCCGCAGCATTTCTACATGTTCAATATCATCTTCCAGATAGATGTCTGAGACGGTGACAAAGCCAAAGCTGCCATAAAATTTTTCCAAATACGCTTGTGCGCCGATGCGGATAGGCTGATTGGGGTAGCGTTGTTCTAACTGCGCGATGCCCTCGGTGATGAGTGCTTTGCCGCTGCCGCTACCGCGAAATTCTTTTGTTGTGATCACACGGCCGATGGATGCTTCTGCAAACTTGAGACCCGGCGGAACGATGCGCAGATAGGCCGCGACTCTGATCTTGCTTTGCGTAGAGGCGTGTTCCGTCGCTTCTTCTATGACTGTTCCAACCACGTGCAGACAATCCTGATCTGCGTCATCCATATCTGGGAACACGCAGTTTTGTTCCACGACAAATACCTCGCTGCGTGCACGCAAAATGGCATACAACAGCGCGGGTGATAAGTCATCAAACGCCAGACATTGCCATTGCACCGCAGCGCTGATGGGTTGAGTATTGTGAGACGCTGGCACTGAGTGCGATTCAGAAGTTGATTGCGAAGTCGATTGAAGAGCGGTCATAGATAAAATTACATTTGTCTGAAAAGATGGGCATACACACGGCTGACCGCCAGCTTCTCATCCCGGTCGATGAGCTTGAGCGAGAGCTTGCCAGATTCATCCCGATGCGCCGAATGGATGCACTGGCTGTTGACCACCGTGCTGCGATGGATTTGCCAGAACTGGTTACTGTCGAGCTGTGGCAATAACTCTCTGAGGCTAACACGGATTAGTGAAGAATGTTCTGCTGTCACGACGTTGATGTACTTGTCAGTTGCTTCAAAATATAGCACATCATCAATGCGTATCATACGGGTCTGATTACCGACCGCAGCGCGTATGATCGTTAGTTTTTCGGTCGTCTTTGCATCACCGCTAGCGACACCGGCTTGATTAACTCCAGCTTGATTTGCATAGCCAAGAGTGCCAACGCCAGGCATCAGATTGCGCAATTGCGCGACTACCCGTTCTAATTCTCCTGAACGCTCTTGACCGTCGTCTAAACGTGTTTGTAATCGTTTGACAGTTTTGCTCAAACGTTCTTCGCTGACTGGTTTCAATACATAATCGGATGCTGCATGTTCAAATGCGTCTATCGCATAATCGTCATAGGCTGTGACGAAGACAATCAACGGGAAAGGTTTGTCATCAGTCCATTCTTCGGCCAGTTCTTGTGCGACTTCCAACCCGGTTTTCCCTGGCATTTTGATATCTAAAAAAAGAATGTCTGGTAGCTGTGCCAGTGCTTCTTGTACTGCGGCCACACCGTTTTCTACCACGCCGCAAATGCGTAGCTCTGGCCAGAGTTTTTCCAGATGCTTTATTAGCGTAAGTGACAATATCGTTTCATCTTCTGCGATGAGCGCGCGTAGTTGTGCCATATATTTATCCTTGTAGCGGAATAGTCAGGTGCGCAATTGCACCTTCTGGTTGATTGGGGCTGAGTGTCAGGCTGGCGCTGGCGCCATACAATGCAAACAAGCGGTCGCGTATATTCTCGTTGCCGACATGTTGGATGTTGCCGTCCACGCTGTCATTCTGAAGCTCATTGACTTGGGCTTGAATTGCGATGGGGTCTTTGTAGTTGGATGGCAAGCCCATGCCTGTATCGATTACTTTTAAATGCAAAACATGGTTGTCCATCGTGGCAGAGACATGGATATGACCACCTTCCATTTTCGGTTCGACGCCATGTTTGATCGCGTTCTCGACCAGAGGTTGTAACAACATCGGCGCGATCTGCAAGGACTGCAACTCTTTCGGTAAATCGATCTGATACGTGAGGCGCTTGCCCATACGTATCGCTAATAATTCTAGGTAGGCATGCATCAAAGCAAACTCTTGTTTGAGCGTAGTTTTATCGGTGCGGGAAGAGCTGAGACTGGCACGCAGATATAGAATTAATTGCTCCAGCATGTATTGGGCGCGTTCGGTATCGATAGCGATTAAGCCCTGTAAATTCGCCAGCGTGTTGAAGAGCATATGCGGCTCGATCTGCGCTTGCAGCAATTGCAGTTTGGCCTGGATTGCCTGCCGTTCGATGGCGGCATGCCGGGCTTTCTCTTTTTCTGCCTCTGCTTTAAATTCTGCCAGCTTGCTTTGGTTCCAGAAAAATACACCTGAAATCAGACTGAAAAAAACAGACATGATGACCATCGCGCGGTCACTGCGAGTAATAAATCCACCTAGGTTGGGTATTGGAATGCCGTAGATCAGCATACTGATCGTGACGCCGATATAGTACCCGACCGGCGCCGCTGCTGCGCAGACCAATAAAAAGGCTAGGCGATTGGGTTTATTCGTCCTCCAGATGAGCCAGCGCAAGCCATCAATCAATATCGAGATGCAGGTGCCGATGATGATCGAAAAAACCCAGATCGTCTGGAATGGCGCATTGATACTGACGACATAAGTCAGGAAAACTGCGATCAGCGTATTGACAAGTATTAAGATCGCGACCGACCTGAGTAAGTTGATTTTGTGCCCAGCTCTGGGGAAGATCAATGTCAGCATATGAAAAGGAAGGAATTTTTTTCGAATGTCTATCATACGTTGCTTAGTTAGCTTCCCTTTAGTTTTCCTTTAGTTTTGCTTTACTTTTACTAAAGAGATTTATTGCACCAATACTATTTGCGAATGACAGCCATGATCAGCGGAGTCGTCTTATTGTGCGACAGGAAAGCGACGAAAGCACACGATCTGGTCGCCAATCAGCGCTGAACCGCCGCGAAATGACCCGCCAAAATTGCGTATGCGGTAATAGAAAATTCCTACACCAGAATATTTTGCTGATATATTTATCGGCCTTGTTGGCAAGCTCTTTCGTAGCCTTGTTAGCAAGCCCGTGATTAAGCTCGTTTTTGAGATTGTTTTAGCCCAGCTTGTCCTGATCAATCTTGAGCTTCACTATGAGTATCAGCACAGCATAGGCACAAAGTAGTGCTGCATTGCAGCGTAAAAAGTTGTCGCTTATTTACTCATCGGCATACTGAAGTCATTACCGATGATCTCGTCGTTTTTAATAAGGATCTTATGCGTTATTCCACACGTTTTTTACCGGTACTGACTGCCATCGCAATGGCGTTATCCGTACCTGTGACGGCCATGGCCCAAACCGCCGCGTCAGCCAAAGTCAAAGCCAAGCCGCCGACCGTGGCCGAAGCAGAACAGTTTTTGCGTGACAGCGAAGTACGTTTGCAACAACTGTCGGTGATCTCGCAACGTGCTGCTTGGGTGTATGAGACGCATATCACCGACGATACTGAGGCAATGTCGGCGCAAGCCAGTGAACAGGCTTTAACCGTCGGCAGTGAAATTGCGATTCAGGCGCGTCGCTATAATCACTTGCCTCTGTCAGTGGACAGCAAACGTAAGTTAAAACTATTGCAGCTCAATTTAAGTCTGAGCAACGCGGCTGACCGCGAAGCTTACACCCGCCTGAGCACCTCGCTGGCAGGTGAATATGGCAAAGCCAAATATTGCAAAAAGGCAGATGATCCAAGCACCTGTCTGGATCTGGGGCAAATGGAACAAATCATGGCAGAGAGCCATGACCCAGCGGTACTCAAAGATATCTGGATGGGCTGGCATCATCAGGCGACCAAATATAAAAAGAGTTATGTCGATTATGTCGCCGTGTCCAACAAGGGTGCGCGAGAAATGGGCTACGCCGATACCGGCGCATTGTGGCGTTCAGAATACGATATGTCGGCGGATGAATTCGCTGCCGAGAGTGAGCGCCTGTGGCAGCAAGTCAAACCTTTGTATGAATCTTTGCATCAGTATGTGCGTTTGAAATTACGTCAGACCTATGGCCCTGATGTGGTGCCGCTGACAGGGCCGATCCCCGCCCATTTGTTTGGCAATATGTGGAGTCAGACCTGGGAGAATTTATATCCTATCGTCAGACCGCAAGGCCAGGATGCCTCTTTGGATGTTGGCGCAGTATTGAAGCAAAAAAATATCGATGCCAAAGGGATGGCCCAATTTGCCGAAGGTTTTTATACCTCGCTGGGGATGGAATCCTTGCCCGCGACGTTCTGGCAAAAATCGATGTTGACCAAGCCGCGTGATCGCGAAGTCGTGTGCCATGCATCGGCTTGGGATCTGGACAACATGACCGATGTACGCGTTAAGATGTGTATGAATCAGACGACCGAAGACTTCACTACGATTCATCATGAGTTGGGTCATATTTATTATGATCTTGCGTATCGTAAACAACCGTTTTTGTTCAGAGGGGGCGCAAATGACGGCTTCCATGAAGCGATCGGCGACACGGTTGCCTTGTCCGTAACACCAGAATATCTGAAGCAAATCGGCTTGCTGAATCAGGTGCCGGATGTATCGCAAGATATTGGCGTGTTGTTGAATCGCGCCTTAGAAAAGGTCGCTTTCTTACCGTTCGGTTATCTGGTGGATCAATGGCGTTGGAAGGTGTATTCCGGTCAGGTTGCGCCTAAAGATTACGACAAAGTCTGGTGGGAGCTGCGGGAGAAATATCAAGGGATCAAGCGACCTGCGCCGATGGAAGCCGACGGCTTTGATGCGGGCGCAAAATATCATGTGCCTGCCGATACGCCCTATGCTCGCTATTTTATTGCCGATATTTTGCAGTTCCAGTTTCATCGCGCTTTGTGCAAAGAAGCGGGTTATGTTGGTCCGTTGAATCGTTGCTCTAACTACGGTAACAAAAAAGCCGGTGCCAAATATCAAGCGATGCTGTCCATGGGTGCAAGCCGTCCGTGGAGCGAGGCACTGAAAACCGTTTCTGGCGAAGAGAAGATGGACGCCTCGGCAATTCTGGATTATTTCGCACCATTAAAAGTCTGGTTAGATGCGCAAAATACTTTGCTGATGAAGCAGGATGTAAAGGGATAATCGAGGCGATACATTAAAGGCCAGCAGTGGGGGCGGGTATTGAAATAAGCTGTATTTAAGCTGCGATAATATTGAATACTCTGGGTAAGTATATTTTATTGTCCATATAAAGTCTGGTTATTAGCTTATTTTGATAGCATACTCCCCCTATTTATCGGTATTTTAAAATATAAAAGGGAGTGGCTTTTTGGCCACTCCCTTTTTGCTTTAGTTGATAGTTTTGACTAAGTTGATGGCTAAGTCAGCGCAAGCTAGCCCCATGCTTAAACCAAGATCAAATAATGCGATTTTTAATTAAGGTCGCAATCTTTTCATCATCGTAATGCAGTACGTCGCGCAGAATTTGCTGGTTGTGCTGCCCCAATAACGGTGGCGGTGCCTGATACTGAGTGGGTGTGACGGATAATTTCATCGGACTGGCAACCAGCCTGACTTTATCTGCCGTAGGGTGGGGCAGATCAAGCCGCATCTCGCGGGCGATGACTTGTGGATTGTCGAACACTTCTTCCAGATTATTGATCGGGCCGCATGGTACGCCAGCACTTTCTAATAAGTCTATCCACTCTTGTTTGGTTTTTTGTTTGACCATCTCGGCCAATTGCGGCACTAGTTGATCTCTGTGCTGTACGCGTCGTGGATTAGTAAAGTACAGGGGATCGTCTGCCAGTTCAGGGCGACCGCCTGCATGTACAAATTTAGCGTACTGACCGTCATTTCCGGCGGCCACAATGATGTGTCCGTCTGATGTAGCGAAGGTTTGGTAAGGCACGATATTCGGATGTGCATTGCCCCAGCGTTTTGGTGCGACCCCGCTGGCAAGGTAATTGGTGTTCATATTGGCCAGCATGGCGACTTGTACATCCAGCAGCGCCATGTCGATGTATTGGCCTTCTCCTGTGCGATCCCGGTGTGTTAGCGCTGCCATGACGGCAATGGTGGCGTACATGCCAGTCATCAGGTCTGCAATTGCGACCCCCGCTTTTTGTGGGCCGCCTCCGGGCAAATCATCACGTTCGCCGGTCAGTGACATAAAACCGCCCATGCCTTGCACAATAAAATCATAGCCAGCGCGATGCGCGTATGGTCCGGTTTGACCAAAACCTGTGATGGAGCAATACACCAGATCAGGTTTTAGCTGCTTTAGGTTGTCGTAGTCCAGACCGTATTTTTTGAGTTGGCCGACTTTATAATTTTCCAGCACGACATCGGATTGTTGTGCCAGTTCGCGGATGATTTGCTGACCTTCTTTGGTGGCGATATCAACGGTGATGGCGCGCTTGCCCCGATTGGCTGCAAGGTAATAAGCAGCTTCGCCGGTATTTTTCCCAGCATCGGATTTGAGAAAAGGCGGACCCCAGCTGCGGGTGTCGTCGCCGACTTCTGGTTTTTCCACCTTAATTACTTCTGCTCCCAGATCAGCTAGATTTTGCGCACACCATGGCCCTGCAAGCACGCGGGTGAGATCCAGTACGCGGATATGTCCGAGGGAAGTCTTGTTGTTTTCTGTCGTCTGCATATATGCTATGTCCGTTCGATTGGTCGATACTATTCTGGTAAGTCAAACAATGCTGAGAGGAATTCAATACGATGATAACTAGTTGGCCTTATCCTAAAATAATCGCGCACCGTGGTGGTGGCACGCTCGCTCCAGAAAATACCATTGCTGCAATGCGATGTGGACTGGAGTACGGATTTCACGCAGTTGAGTTTGATGTCATGTTATCAAAGGATGGTGTGCCTGTGCTAATGCATGATCCTTTATTTGGTCGCACTGTGCGCGGCGATGGTGGCGTCGCAGCTAGCTTGGCAGCCGAGTTACAACAGATGGATGCGGGAAGCTGGTTTTCTGAGCGGTTTGCCGGAGAGCGTATCCCGACTTATGTGCAAGTGATTGAATTTTGTCAGCAACATCGGATCTGGATGAATGTCGAGATTAAACCGGTACCGGGGTTTGAAGAGATTACCGGACGAGTCGTAGCAGAAGTGACTAAGCAGATGCAGGCGGGTGATGACGTGCTGTTTTCTTCCTTTTCATTTGACGCTTTAATGCAGGCTAAGCTAGTGGCACCAGAGATCAAGCGTGGATTTTTAACCGACCAGATTGAGTGGGATTGGCAGCAGCGATTAGAACAACTGGACGCGATTGCCTTGCATACCAACCACAAACATTTAACGCCTGAGATCGCACAACAGATCAAAGCTGCAGGCTATGGTTTGTTTTGTTATACGGTGAACACGCCAGAGCGCGCTCGGGAAATTTTTGATTGGGGTGTCGACGCGTTTTGTACCGACCGGATTGATTTGATTGCAGCCGATTTTTGATTGTTACATTCGCTTACGCGGCTTACAGTTTTAATGTCAGCAGCTTGTATTTTGACCTCGTTATAGGCTCATGAGTGACGCAGTTAAAATTAGGATTTACGCAAAACTGCATCACTTGGTCAGTAAAATTACTTTAATCCATCGAAAGGGAAGATCATGAAATCCAACAAAAACACAATCACACGTATCATCTCCAGCAAAATTGCTCCCGCATTGATTGTAAGCTTGTTCGCGATGCCAGTATTTGCGCAAACCGCTGCGACAACGAACACACCTAATATCGATAAACGTCAGGATAATCAACAACAACGCGTTGCCAATGGCGTTAGCAGCGGCGCACTGACCGCAAAAGAAGCTACTAATTTGGAAAAACGTGAATCTAAAATCGAAACTGATAAACAAGCAGCGAAAGCAGATGGCACCGTCACCAAACAAGAGCGCGCAAAACTGCAACACGAAGAAAACCGTGCCAGCAAAAAAATCTATGCAAAAAAACACAACGCACGTACAGCAAGTTCGCCAGGTCAATAAACTTAGTTGCGCTTAACAAAATAGACCACTGTCAGATGTTTTAAGCAGCTGATTTAAGAGAGATCGGTCTCTCTAAAAAGTAGAGGAAAAGTAGAACCCGTCTGGCATTCGACGCCAGGCGGGTTTTGTTTTTATGGCACAAAATGCCGGAAGTTATCACGTATAATCAAGAGCTAACTTTTTAAAACCGCATCAATCTGCCCTGAAAATTACTATGAACTCGTCTGAAATCCGCGATAAATTCCTCAGCTTTTTCGAATCCAAAGGCCATACACGAGTCCGTTCGTCCAGCCTTATCCCCGGCAATGACCCGACTCTGTTGTTCACCAACTCCGGCATGGTGCAATTTAAGGATGTTTTCCTAGGTCAGGACAAGCGCAATTACACCCGCGCAACCACGGCGCAGCGCAGCGTGCGAGCAGGTGGTAAGCATAACGATCTGGAAAACGTCGGTTACACAGCCCGTCACCACACATTTTTTGAAATGCTGGGTAATTTTTCCTTCGGTGATTACTTCAAGCGCGATGCAATCAACTATGCATGGGAATTGCTGACTGTCGTTTATGGCCTGCCAAAAGACAAGCTGACGGTGACGGTGTATCAGGAAGATGACGAAGCCTACGATATCTGGAAAAACGAAATCGGCGTACCGCCTGAACGCATTATCCGTATCGGCGACAATAAAGGCGCTCGTTACGCATCAGACAATTTCTGGCAGATGGCAGACACAGGACCATGTGGTCCGTGTTCTGAAATTTTTTATGATCACGGCGCCGATATCTGGGGTGGTCCTCCAGGTTCACCTGATGAAAACGGTGATCGTTTTATCGAAATCTGGAATCTGGTGTTCATGCAATTCAACAAGGATGAGCAAGGCGTTTTGCATTCTTTGCCAAAACCTTGCGTCGATACCGGTATGGGACTGGAGCGCATTGCGGCGGTATTGCAGCATGTGCACTCCAACTACGAAATTGATATCTTCCAAAATTTGATTAAAGCCGCCGCGCGCGAAACGGGCTGTACCGATCTACATCACAATTCTTTAAAAGTCATTGCGGATCACATCCGCTGCGCAGGTTTTTTGATTGTTGACGGCATTATTCCCGGTAACGAAGGACGCGGTTATGTCTTGCGTCGTATCACGCGCCGTGCTCTGCGTCATGGTCACAAGCTAGGTCAGCCACAGCCATTTTTCTACAAACTAGTTGCTGATCTCGTGAAAGAAATGGGTGAGGCTTATCCCGAGTTGGCAGAGGCTGGCGAGCGCGTTGCTCAGGTTTTGAAACAGGAAGAAGAACGTTTTGGCGAAACGCTGGAACATGGCATGAAGATTCTGGAAGCAGCACTCGCCAAAGACAGCAAAAATCTGGATGGCGCGACGGCTTTCACCTTGTATGACACCTACGGCTTCCCGTTGGATCTGACGGCAGATATTTGCCGTGAGCGCAATGTGGTGCTGGACGAAGCTGGTTTTGATGCTGCTATGGCGCATCAGAAGCAAACTGCTCGTGCTGCAGGTAAGTTCAAAATGGCTGCGGCAATTGAATACAGCGGGGACAAAACGAAGTTTGTCGGCTACGAGCAACTGAGTAACGACAGTAAAGTGATTGCTTTGTACGTCGATGGCAGCGCGGTCTCTCAATTGCAAGCTGGTCAGGCAGGTATTGTGGTGCTGGATGTGACGCCTTTCTATGCTGAATCTGGCGGTCAGTGCGGTGACTCTGGTGTTTTAAAATCCAGCGCCGGAGCGGTGTTTGAGGTCGCGGATACGCAAAAAATCCAGGCCGATGTATTTGGTCATCACGGTACATTAATTACTGGCACATTAGAAGTTGGACAAAGTTTGCACGCGCAAGTCGCAACAGCCGTGCGCGCGCAAACAGTGCGTAATCACTCGGCTACGCATTTAATGCACAAGGCCTTGCGTGAAGTATTGGGCGCGCATGTATCGCAAAAAGGTTCCTTGGTTGACGCTGAGAAAACCCGTTTCGATTTCAGCCACAACGCACCGATGACCGACGACCAGATTCTGCAAGTAGAAACGATAGTCAACCGCGAAATTTTGTCCAATGTGGCTGCGCAAGCGCAAGTAATGTCGTATGACGATGCGATCAAGCATGGTGCAATGGCTTTGTTTGGTGAGAAGTATGGCGATGAAGTGCGCGTATTGGATATTGGTACGTCACGTGAGTTGTGCGGTGGCACGCATGTGACCCGTACCGGCGATATTGGTCTGTTTAAAATTGTGTCAGAAGGCGGGGTTGCCGCAGGAATACGCCGTGTTGAGGCGGTTACTGGTGAAGTCGCACTTGAACTGGTGCAAACCTTGAACCAGCGTGTGAATGAGATCGCAGCCGCTCTCAAAACTCAACCAGAGAAATTAACCCAGCGCATAGCGCAATGGCAAGATCAGATGAAGTCTCTAGAAAAAGAACTGGCTACTCTGAAGTCTAAGGCAGCTGCAAATCAGGGTGAGGCCTTGGCAGATCAGGCGGTAGAGATCAACGGTGTCAAAGTATTGGCAGCAATGATGGAAGGTGCAGACGCAACCGCATTGCGCGAAACTATGATTAAGCTTAAAGATAAATTGAAAACAGCCGCCATCGTATTGGCCGCAGTCAATGAAGGCAAAGTCAGTTTGGTCGCAGGTGTGACTGATGATGCAACTTCAAAAATTAAGGCGGGTGACTTGGTGAACTTTGTGGCTCAGCAGGTTGGTGGCAAAGGTGGCGGCCGTCCTGATATTGCCCAGGCGGGTGGCACTGATCCATCTGGTTTACCTAAAGCCTTGGCAGCTGTACCTAACTGGATTAAAGAGCGCCTATGATATTTATCCGCCGTGCTGAATTAACAGATGCCGCTCAGATACAGCGGGTATATGCAAGTACCAATGCGTACTCTAATACCTTGCAATTACCACATCCTACCGTTGAGATGTGGCAGGAGCGTTTAAAACAGTTTAATCCGAATGACACTTTGCTTATCGCGATGTACGACGGTGTGATCGTTGGCACGGCGGGTTTGCATGTAGAGAGTGCGGTCAGGCGACGCCATGTAGCCTCTTTGGGAATGGGTGTGGCGGACTCTTTTAGCGGCCGCGGCGTTGGTACGGCATTAATGGTGGAGTTGATGAATCTGGCCGATAACTGGCTTAATTTGTTGCGTCTTGAGCTTTATGTCTACGCCGATAATGCCGCGGCAATTCACCTGTATAACAAATTTGGTTTTGAAATTGAGGGAACCCATCGCGCACATTCTTTGCGCAATGGGGTTTTCATCGATACTTATTCTATGGCGCGTTTTCATCCTAAACAGCCCCAAGTTCCACTAATGTCACGTTAGGTTTCTGATGGAAATCAAATTCTGTCCGGTATGTGCCCAATCGCTTGAGCATCGCTCTGATGAGCAGGAAGCGGGAAAAATCCGTTTAGCGTGTCCAGAAGGTCATTGGACACATTGGGATAATCCTTTGCCAGTTCTGGCAGCCCTAGTCGAGGTCGAAGGACATATTTTGTTGGCGCGTAATGCCGCGTGGCCAGAAAAAGTGTTTGCGCTGATTACCGGGTTCATGGAGCGCGGCGAAACGCCTGAGCAAGGTATCGCCAGAGAACTCAAAGAAGAGACTAATCTCGACGCTGATCAGATCAATTTGATTGGCGTGTATGAGTTCATCAAAAAAAACGAAGTCATCATTGCCTATCATGTAAAGGCATCCGGCGAGATTCGTTTGTCACCAGAATTACTGGAATATCGTTTGATTCAACCGGAGAAGTTGCGTCCTTGGCGAGCCGGTACTGGTTATGCAATGGCTGACTGGATGCGCGCGAACGGTCTTGAGCCAGTTTTTGCTGATTGGGGCAGTTCCTGAGTGATGAATCCGCAACAGATTCTCACTAAAGTTGTGCAAAAAATTACGAATATCACTCGATTTTTTTCTTGAGTTGCTGCGTTGCACCATGTTGATTAATTTTCCGGTAGAATTGGTGCAAAGTTTTTGTAATGACTTTGTAAAAAAATGAAGTTGTTGTTTCAATTTGTTTATTCCCGCTACTGGAAAAATCATGCAATTCAATAAAGAACTGGACGCACGTGGACTGAATTGTCCGCTTCCAATTTTAAAGACGAAAAAAGCGCTGGCCGACATGATCACGGGCGAAGTTCTCCACGTGATTGCAACAGATCCCGGCTCTGTGCGCGATTTCAAAGCCTTCTCCAAGCAAACCGGTAATGAGTTGTTGTCTCATTTGGAAGGCAGTGCAGAATATGAATACTTTATCAAACGGAAATAAGTTTGATTGATAGGTCATGTTAAAGCGTCACAACTGAGAAAATAGCGTGACAAACAAGCGCCATCAATGAAAAAAGCCCGCAATGCAACGCGGGCTTTTTTCATTTTACCTATACTAAGAGACGATTTAGGTAGTCTGCTCTACTGCACTTCTGGTCTGAAAAGAACGATCGTGCTAAATTGAGCGACTACTTAGCATTTCGTCTTATAATTGGAGCAGTTAACGTGCACGTCAATTAAAGACCGTCGCATTCCATGTAATATCAGAATTCATCAAGATCAATAACTATTACTTAGTATCGTCATCTGTTTAAAATGAGTTTAATTTCTACAAAGGCAGAACTATGAAAGTCCTGGTACCAGTCAAACGTGTCGTCGACTATAACGTCAAAGTACGCGTCAAATCCGATGGCAGTGGTGTTGATATCGCCAATGTCAAAATGTCCATGAATCCATTCGATGAAATCGCTGTAGAAGAAGCGATGCGTTTGAAAGAAGCGGGTGTCGTTACTGAAGTTATCGCAGTATCATGCGGTGTCGCGCAATGCCAGGAGACACTTCGTACAGCAATGGCAATTGGTGCTGATCGCGGAATTTTGGTCGAAAGCGATGCAGAGTTGCAGCCTTTGGCAGTGGCTAAATTACTCAAAGCGTTGGCTGATAAAGAGCAACCGCGATTGATTATTCTTGGCAAGCAAGCGATTGATGATGACTGCAATCAAACTGGTCAGATGTTGGCTGCTCTGCTTGGCTGGCCTCAAGCGACTTTTGCATCTAAAGTCACTATTGCTGACGGTAAGGCAACGGTGACGCGTGAAGTTGACGGTGGTCTCGAAACTTTGTCTCTGACTCTGCCTGCAATTGTCACGACCGATTTGCGCCTTAACGAGCCGCGCTATGTGACTCTGCCTAATATTATGAAGGCAAAGAAAAAGCAGCTGGATAACGTTAAGCCTGCTGATTTGGGCGTCGATGTTGCTTCACGCGTAAAGACACTCAAAGTCGTTGAGCCGGCGAAACGCTCCGCTGGCATTAAAGTCCCTGACGTAGCAACGCTGGTCGCTAAGCTGAAAAACGAAGCCAAAGTATTGGGCTAATCTCAGTTCGCACTGGATTAAGCTTTTTATCTTTAAGAATAATCATTTGGGGGTGGCGATTACGGCCCCCCAATTTATGTGGGAAACATCATGACTACACTTGTCATCGCTGAACACGACAATGCTAGCCTCAAAGGCAGCACCTTAAATACGATTACTGCTGCGATCCAATGCGGTGGCGACGTCCACGTATTGGTTGCAGGTTTTAATGCTGCAGCGGCCGCACAAGCAGCAGCACAAATTGCTGGCGTGAGTAAAGTATTGCACGCAGACGCAGCGCATTTTGCTGATGGTTTAGCTGAAAACGTCGCAGAACAAGCACTGGCAATTGCTGCTGCTTATAGTCACATCCTTGCGCCAGCGACTGCTTATGGTAAAAATATTTTGCCACGTGTCGCTGCTAAGCTGGACGTATCGCAAATCTCTGAAATTACTAAAGTCGACACTCCCGATACTTTCGAGCGCCCAATCTACGCTGGTAATGCAATTGCTACAGTGCAGTCGACTGACGCGATTAAGGTAATCACAGTGCGCAGTACAGGTTTTGATGCAGCGGCTACTGGTGGTTCTGCTGCGGTAGAGACGATCGCAGCAGTTGCTGATTCTGGTAAATCGGCCTTCGTTTCACGTGAGTTGGCAAAATCCGATCGTCCTGAATTGACTGCAGCGAAAGTGATCGTCTCTGGTGGTCGTGGTATGGGTTCCGCAGATGCATTTAAAGTATTGGAACCGCTGGCAGATAAGCTCGGTGCAGCAATGGGAGCATCCCGTGCGGCAGTTGATGCTGGTTATGTGCCAAACGATTGGCAAGTTGGTCAGACTGGCAAAATTGTAGCGCCACAGTTATATATCGCAGTTGGTATTTCTGGGGCAATTCAGCATCTCGCCGGCATGAAAGATTCTAAAGTCATCGTTGCGATCAACAAAGATCCAGAAGCACCGATCTTTTCAGTTGCTGACTATGGCATCGTCGGCGATTTGTTCGACATTGTTCCGCAACTGGTTACTGAGTTGGGCTAAGTAGGTATTCGCTGAAATAGTAATAAAAGTAAGCAGATGAATTAAATTGATACGAATGCGATGGGCAGAAGTCGTCGCATTCAATCTTTCAATATAAATGGGGCAGGGTAAGCAGGTTTGTGATGATCCTGAATATCCTGTCCTTTTTTTGAGTGAATTTGGAGTGAATATGAGCTACGTTGCGCCCTTGAAAGATATGCTGTTCGTTATGAACGAGTTGGCAGGTTTGGCTGAAGTCAATGCTTTGCCCGGATGCGAAGATGCGACCCCGGAGACAGTTGAGGCTGTGCTTGAAGAGAATGCCAAATTTGCAGGCGAGGTTGTTGCTCCTTTAAACTGGACTGGTGATCAAGCGCCAAGCTATTGGAAAGAAGGTCAGGTATTCACCACCAAAGGCTTTAAGGAAGCTTTTAAGATGTTTGGCGAAGCGGGGTGGCAAGGTGTGCAGCATCCTACAGAATTCGGCGGTCAAGGATTGCCTAAGCTGGTCGCTACGCCGTGTATCGAAATGCTGAATTCCGCTAGTATCTCATTTGCATTGTGCCCGCTTCTAACTGACGGCGCGATTGAGGCTTTGTTGACTGCTGGTAGCGATGCGCAAAAAGCGCTGTATTTAGAGAAGCTGATTGCTGGTAAATGGACAGGTACGATGAATTTGACGGAGCCACAAGCCGGATCGGATTTGGCGATGGTTCGCACCAAAGCGGTTCCGCAAGGCGATGGCACGTTTAAGATTTTTGGTACAAAAATTTATATCACCTATGGTGAACACGATATGGCAGAAAATATCGTCCATCTGGTGCTGGCCCGCACACCGGATGCGCCTGAGGGCGTTAAAGGGATTTCTCTCTTCCTTGTGCCGAAATTTATGGTTAACCCAGACGGTTCTTTGGGGGCGCGTAATGATGCCCATTGCGTTTCGATAGAGCACAAACTGGGAATCAAGGCGAGCCCAACCGCAGTATTGCAATTTGGCGATAACGGCGGTGCTATTGGTACTTTGGTTGGCGAAGAAAACCGTGGTTTGGAATACATGTTCATCATGATGAATGCCGCGCGTTTCGGTGTTGGTATGCAAGGCATTGCGATCGCTGAGCGCGCTTATCAAAAAGCCGTTTGCTATGCTAAAGAGCGCGTACAGTCCCGCGATCTGGCAGGTTCTGCCGGGCCTGTCACTATTATTCATCACCCTGATGTGCGTCGCATGTTGATGTCGATGCGCGCGCAAACGGAAGGTGCTCGTGCCTTGGCTTATGTGGCTGCTGCTGCAAGTGATGCAGCTCATCACCATGGTGATGAAACAGTGCGAAAAATGAATCTCGCTTTCTATGAATATCTCGTGCCGATTGTCAAAGGTTGGTCTACTGAGATGTCCTTGAATGTCACATCAACTGGCGTGCAGGTACATGGCGGCATGGGCTTCATTGAAGAAACCGGTGCGGCACAGCACTATCGTGATGCACAGATCTTGACGATTTACGAAGGTACAACCGCAATACAGGCAAACGATTTAGTTGGACGGAAAACGGCCCGTGATGGCGGTGCGACAGCAAAAGGCATTATTGCGCAAGTACGCAAAACCGCTGCAGAGTTGGCTATGACGCAGTCAGACGATTTGATCGCTATTCAGCGTCAGTTGTTAGAAGGCGCTGATGCAATGGAAGAGGTTATCACCTATGTTGCCGCTAACTTTAAGTCTGATATAAAAGCGGTTTTTGCAGGTAGCGTTCCTTACCTTAAATTGGCGGGTATTGTATTAGGTGGATGGCAAATGGCGCGCGCCGCTTTGGTTGCTCAGCAAAAATTGCAAGCCGGTGACGGCGATGCCAGTTTTTATAAAGCGAAAATTGCGACCGCTCGTTTTTTTGCAGACCATATTTTGTCGGCAGCGCAAGGTTTGCGTAGTTCAATTGTTGATGGTAGTGCTGGTGTATTAGCGATGTCGGAAGAGCAGTTCTAAATATTGGCTTGTATCAATTGTAGTAAAAAACATAAAAGCGGCCTAGGCCGCTTTTATGTTTGTATCGTTGACTTGAGACTATTTTAAATTGGACTGCTTGGTAATAACATTGACGCCCGCTGTTTAATATACTCCCCCTTCAACTATGTGAATGATGTCTTATTGTCCATTAGTTCTCTGGGCATTAAAAATATACAGGGTCGGAGTATATTTAGGTATTGACGATTTTACGCAGTACTTAACCGAATGATCCGCCCGTGTATAGCAGGTCAAATGCACGTGCAATCGTTGCAATCAAGGCAAAAGCCCCAACGCCTAGCGTCAGCACCAAGATTAATGCGATTGGCCAATTAGAGTCGCTGACTTGTCCTGATTGCGCATTGTGGTTTGTATCCCATTTTTCATCCGGCGTTAAGCCAATCAATAGCGCCTCTAATGTTGCGATCAAAAATGAAAGTACGATAGGTGCGGCGGTAATTAAGAGTGGCGTGCCAAAGTAGAAGTGCCCCAATAGCCAGGACAGCGGTAACGTGATGAAATGTAGCCATCCCCAAAGATCTTTTTTCCCGTAAAGATAAAAGCGATGAGCACCAACGCTGCCTAACGTCGCCGCGAGCAATGTGCTCAGAGTTTTATTTTTGTGTGGTGTTTTCATTAAGTGGAGGGCTCCGGCAAAGTAATGCATGATTCTAGAGCAAGAGCGTGCTGTCTGCTTTGATATTACTACCTCAGAATGCGTTGTCATTTTGTAATCTCTCCTAAATTTGGCTCCTTACCGCCACAGAAAGTGGGATAGTGCTTGCTGTTTCCATGCTGTTCACGCTATAATTTGCGGCTTTTTCCGCGTTTAGACATTTTTTGGAAATATTATGGTCGTTATTCGTTTAGCTCGTGGTGGCGCAAAAAAGCGCCCTTTTTACAACATCGTTGCAACAGATTCACGCAATCGTCGTGATGGCCGTTTCATCGAACGTATCGGTTTTTACAACCCGGTAGCAACTGGCAATGCTGAGACAGTTCGTGTTGCAGCAGATCGCTTGGCTTACTGGCAAGGCGTTGGTGCACAATTGTCACCAGCAGTCGCTCGTCTGGTAGCTCAGTCTGGCAAGGCAGCAGCTTAATCGCTGTTGTTCTGTCTATGACGTCAGTTGGAGTACGTGCTCCTGATGATTTAGTCTTGGTTGGCTATATCTCGGGAGCATATGGCATTCATGGTTGGGTGAGGATACGTCCTTATTCTTCTGATGCAGATGCGTTAATGACTGCCAAAACTTGGTGGTTAGAGAATCCTCCGTTGCGCCCGGAATTGCATGATGTTGATCGCCTGGAAGTTAAAATTCATGGTGAAGATGTTGTAGCAAAATTAGTCGGTGTGGTGGATAGAAATACAGCAGAGGGGCTGAAAGGCTCCGCAGTCAAAATTCCTCGTAGTCATTTTCCCGCTTTATCTGAGGGAGAATTCTATTGGTTGGATTTGATTGGTTTGTCGGTACACAATCTGCAGGGCGAACATCTGGGTCAAGTCAGAGATTTGATGGATAACGGAGCTCACCCTATTTTGCGTGTGGCTGCTTCGGATATTCCAGAGATTGATTTGCCTAAACATGAACGCCTGATTCCTTTTGTTGAGAACTTTGTTAAAGAAGTGGATCAAAAGGCTGGCAAAATTACGGTTGACTGGGGTACAGATTATTAGTGAACATGGGAGTCGCTTAATGGAATCGGAAGGCATTTTAGATGCAATTTGATGTCATTACACTTTTCCCTGAAATGTTCACTGCGCTCACGCAGTCTGGTGTTACCCGGCGGGCATTTGAGCAAGGTCGATGTGCTTTGTCTTTGTGGAATCCACGTGATTTTACGACTGACAAACATCGTACTGTGGACGACAGGCCATATGGCGGCGGTCCCGGCATGGTGATGTTGGCTAAGCCGTTGCAAGCAGCTATTGAAGCTGCTAAAGCAAGGCAGATCAATTTGGCAAATGTGGATGCGATTGCTCCCAAAGTGATTTATTTGTCACCACAGGGACATCCGCTAAGCCACCAGCGAGTGATGGATTTGTCGCAGTTGTCTGGCGTTGTATTGCTATGTGGTCGCTATGAGGCAGTTGATCAACGTTTGTTGGATAGCTATGTGGATGAAGAAATTAGCCTTGGCGATTTTGTTCTATCCGGTGGTGAAATTCCAGCCATGGCGTTGATGGATTCTGTTATCAGGCAATTGCCGGGTGTTTTGCACGATGATGCCTCAGCGATACAGGATAGCTTTGTCAATGGTTTGCTCGATTGTCCGCATTACACTAGGCCAGAAATCTTCGAAAATGCGGTTGTGCCGGCTGTTTTGATGGGGGGTAATCACGCTGAAATTGAAAAATGGCGACGTGAAAGATCTCTTGAAGCTAGCCAGCTTAAGCGACCAGATTTGATAGTGCAAGCACGCGAAGCAGGTTTGCTCAGTCGTGCTGATGAAAAGTTTTTAAGTAATTTGTTGTAAAGCCGAATCGTAAGATTTGGTACTAAGCGTAAGGCTAGATAATTTTTAGTCTTGCATGTTAAACCCCATCCTCTACTGAGCATTGTTGTATTTAGCGTCAGCAAGATGGTATCCGGAGTAAAAAAATGGATCTGATCCAAAAATTAGAGGCAGAAGAAATTGCGCGCCTCGGTAAAAGTATTCCAGACTTCGCACCTGGTGACACAGTCGTTGTCAGCGTTAACGTAGTTGAAGGCACACGCAAGCGTGCTCAGGCTTACGAAGGCGTTGTTATTTCTCGTCGTAACCGTGGTTTGAATTCTAACTTCATCGTTCGTAAGATTTCATCTGGTGAAGGCGTTGAGCGTACATTCCAATTGTATTCTCCGCTGATCGCTTCGATCGAAGTTAAACGTCGTGGTGACGTACGCCGCGCCAAGTTGTACTACTTGCGTGAGCGTTCAGGTAAATCTGCTCGTATTAAAGAGAAATTGCCTGCTCGCAAGGTCGTCGCTGCTAAAGCATAGTAATATTTGCTTTGATGCGTTGAAAGAAAGGGATGCCTTCGGCGTCCCTTTTTTGTTTTATAGAGATGAAAGACATGCAGCAAAGCTTGTGATTTGTTGGTGTTTCATGCCATCAGAGGATATTTGTGTGAAGCTTAAGTTTAATCCTGAGGATTTACCCGTCCAATCGCTAGCGACGGAGGCGGCGGTTCCTGCATCCCGCTTATCTGCAGACTGGCTGCGTCAACATTTTTTGCAACCTCCAACTTGGACTCCAGAGTTGGCTGATGAGCATTTACTTTCTACGATCACCTCTTTTAAACCCGCATCAGTATTGATCCCCTTAGTCATGCGAGATCAAGGTTTGACATTGCTGCTGACGCATCGGGCTGCTCATTTAAATGATCATGCCGGGCAAATCAGTTTTCCTGGCGGACGATGTGAGGATAGTGACGGCTCGGTTGTAGAAACTGCTCTGCGCGAAGCTGAGGAGGAGGTTGGCTTGCACCGCAAGCACGTTGATGTGATCGGTATTTTGCCTGAATATCTTACCGGAACTGGTTATCAGGTAACGCCTGTAGTGGCATTAATACAGCCACCGTTTGAATTGAAAATTGATTCATCTGAGGTTGCTTCTTTATTTGAAGTGCCATTATCATTTTTAATGGATGGTCAAAATTATCAGCGTCGTGCGTTTGATTTGCCAAATGGGCAGGGGCAACGCGTTTTTTATGCGATACCATACCAACAGCATTTTATCTGGGGTGCAACTGCCGGTATGTTGCGCAACTTGTTCCATCTGCTGCGCGCTTGATTTTGTTTTTCAATAAGTTTCTCAATGAAACTGAATATGGCAAAGCATGAATAACAGTCGGCTTATTAGAAAAATAATCAGGAACTTCATAATCTGAGTAAATCAGTTTACACTTGTCGCATTTGCAAATCCGTTTCTAGCTGGAAACGCTATAAACTTATCCAACCATGACATTCATTTCCATACTTTGTGCCTTACTGATCGAGCAATTGAAACCTCTGCGGGTGGATAATCCGATTTATTTACAAGTACAAAATTTAGCAGTAAAGATAGAAGCTTGGTGTAATGCTGGTAAAGCTAAGCACGGTCGTTTGGGCTGGTGGATTTTAGTCGTTGCGCTTACGCTGCCGACGGCTTTGATCTATTGGCTATGCTTACGCCTCAGCCCTTTTGCTGCTTTGGCATGGAATATTGTTATTGTCTATTTGACGCTTGGCTTTCGTCGCTATAGCCACTACTTCACTTCTATTCAGCTCGCGTTAAGCTCGGGCGATGAAGCTGCTGCGCGTGCCTACCTCGCTGAGTGGACGCACTTAGATACCTCCGATATGGATATCTCCGAAATCTCCAGACTCGCTGTAGAGCGCTCGTTAATCGCTACTCATCGCAATGTTTTTGGCGTGTTCTTTTGGTTTTTAATGCCAGTTGGCCCTGCCTGTGCGGTCATGTATCGGGTTGCTGAATATCTGGCTCGTGCCTGGAATGAGCCAGAACACATGCGTAACGAAGAGTTTGGTCTATATGCGACTAAAATTTTTTATTGGATTGATTGGGTACCAGCTCATTTGACCGCAGTTGCTTTTGCAGTCGTCGGTAATTTTGAGGACGCTGTGTATTCTTGGCGTAATTATGCTGATCGTTGGTCAGATGAGTTGGTCGGCATCATTTTATCTGCCGGCGGTGGCGCATTAGGTGTTCGATTAGGGGATCCGGAAGCAAAAGCGATGGTATTGAGCGCAGACGCTAGTGCGGTCGATATTGATAGCCTGGATATTGAAAGTCAGCCCGGTGCAGAGGCATCGCCAAGATCGCTACAAAGCGCTGTTGGCCTGGTTTGGCGCGCTTTATTATTATGGATGCTGCTCTTGCTGCTGTTATCGTTTGCAGTTTGGTTGTGATCTGGATATTTAAATCAGATTAAATTGAAAATTAAAAAACCCACATGATGTTGATGTGGGTTTTTTACTCTTTACTCGCGATAAAAATGCACTATAGTAAGGAGAATAATTTGGGTTTAATAGATGTCCCGATTTTTATCTTTAGGCGGTTTTTAAACCAAGTCTTCTATAAGATATAATACTCATGTATTTTAAAAGCTAGGCACATCAAAAGCGTGCCCAGGTTAACCTTCTAGCAACGAGCCGCCCACATGGCCGATTCCGACAAAAACAATTTAACTCCGGTACGCGAGTTTTTTATCCAGGGTCTTACCAGCGACGGCAAGCAGTTTCGGCCAAGCGACTGGGCAGAACGCCTGTGCGGTGCCATGTCCTGTTTTCGTCCTGATGCTGGCAGAAACGCACATTTGCAATACTCACCTTATGTTCGCCCGATTTTATTAAATGGTGTGCGCTCTGTTGTCGTGAATGAAGCAATTCGTGAGATAGAGCCGCTGGCATATCATTTTGTGGTGAGCTTTGCCAAAGACAATGACTTGCAAATCATTGATGCTTGTTTGTTGCCTGACCCTATCAAATAATCCCCGATTTTTAAAAATCTCACGCCATCATCGAAGCTTGAAAAGCTAAGGTGATCTGTTCCCGTAACCAGCGATTTGCCGCATCATTTTCTACATTCTGATGCCAGTATAAATACACGTCCCAAGATGGCATCGGCAGCGGTAACGGAAAAATCTGATTTCCGAACTGTTCGTTCGCAATCCTGGCATAAGCCTCTGGCATTGTCAGCAATAAATCGGTCTGACTGGTGACTCTGCATGCAGCGAAATAATGCTGGCAGCGCAAGCGAATACGCCGTTGTAAGCCAAGCCGGCTTAATTCAAAATCCTCCAGCCCAGGCCCTTTACGGCGCGAACTTGCCAGAATATGCTCTGCTTGCAAATAGGTCTCTAAATCGAGTTTGCCTTGTACCAGCGGATGATCTTTGCGCGCCATCACCACTGTCGTGTCTTGCGATATTTTTTGACGACGAATCTCGTTTGGCAGCGGTAATAACACATCAATAGCAGCATCTACTGTGCCTGCCGCTAACTCGCTGACTAGTTCCCTACGTTCAACTTGTATTGCCGCCAGATCAATCGTTGGTGCTTGCTGGGTGATGCTGGTGAGTAGTGGTGGTAGCACGGTCGATTCCAGCACATCGCGTAATGCCAACGTAAATTGTTTGCTCGCAATAGCGGGATCAAATCGACCAGCGTCCGACAAAGTGACTTCCAGTCCGCGCAGAGCCAATCGCACTGGTTCTATGATGCTACGCGCCAATGGCGTAGAAACCATGGCATGTCCCTGCCTTACAAATAGCGGATCATCGAACAGGTTGCGCAAGCGATTCAGCGCATGACTAATCGCTGGCTGCGTCAGATATAGTTTTTGACTGGCACGCGTTACGCTGCCTTCTGTGTAGATCGCTTCAAATACAGAAAACAAATTCAAATCAACTTTAGATATATGCATAAAATTAATGTAATTTAATTATAACTATTCATTTGATAGATTGTAGCGCAAGCTTTACCATGATTCACAAAGTTAATTTGGCAAGTTGATCGACTGAGTTGATTGAATAAATACGTTGAATAAATACCTTGAATAAGTTCATTCAATAAGTTCGTCTACCTAGCCGAACAATTCAGTCAGTCATGAAATCAATCAACTCAGCCAGGCATTTAAATTCAAGTTGGACAATTAAACGGGACAAGCAATGGGACAGATTTATCTGGTACGTCACGGACAAGCTTCTTTCGGTAGTCAAAATTACGATCAATTATCCGAGCTAGGCGTAGCGCAAGCCGTGCAGCTTGGTCAATGGTGGAGCGCTCGCAATCTGGAGGTGTCACGCGTCGTCACTGGCAAGTTGCTACGTCATCAACAGACTGCCAAAGCCTGCATAGCTGCTGTGCAGAACGTGGCTGCTGATGCACTCAATACAGATGCATGGCAAGAGGACGCTGGCTTCAACGAATATAACCATCACGAGGTTTTGGCCCGGCATGTTCCCGCGTTTGATGACCCTTCCGCAGTCAAGCGTTTTTTGATGACGCCAAACGCCAAACAGGTGTTTCAAACTATTTTTCATGAGGCGATTGCGCGTTGGATGACGGGTCTATATGACGCTGAATATACTGAATCATGGGCAGAGTTTCGTCAACGCTGTATCGCAGCGCTGGAGCGTCAATTAACGTATCCCGATCCTGCAAAAAATATTGTGATCTTTACCTCCGGGGGCACTATTTCCGCTTTGTGTCAGCACGTGCTGGGTTTCCCTGATCCGCGTTTTGCCGAATTGAACTGGTCGCTGGTTAACAGCGGCGTGACACGTTTCCATGTCCAGCCGGCCTTAGTGCAAGGTCAATCGCCACGTTTGGCATTGGCTTACTTAAATAATTTTTCTCATCTGGAGTTATCCAATAACCCCGGTCATATCACTTACGTTTAGGAGTTGGAGATGACAGATTTGTTTGATTTAACTGGCAAGGTCGCACTGGTCACAGGTGCCAGCCGTGGCATCGGTGAAGAAGTCGCCAAAATGCTGGCGGCTCATGGCGCGACGGTGATTGTCTCCAGCCGCAAAGCAGAGGCTTGCGAAGCGGTGGTTGCTGCGATCCAGGCTGCAGGTGGCAAAGCTGAGGCACGCGCCTGCCACATTGGTGAAATGGCGCAGATTGATGCGCTATTTGCTGACATCACAGCCGCACACGGTAGACTCGATATTCTCGTGAATAACGCAGCGACCAATCCACATTTTGGACACATTACGGAGACTGATCTGGGCGCCTTTCAAAAGACCGTTGATGTCAACATTCGCGGCTACTTTTTCATGTCTTCTGCGGGTGTCAAATTGATGGCAAAAAATGGTGGTGGCAGCATCATCAACGTCGCCTCGGTTAATGGTGTTGTCCCCGGTGGCATGCAGGGTATCTATTCGATTACCAAGGCGGCAGTGATTGCGATGACGAAATCCTTCGCGCTGGAGTGCGCCGCAATGGGTGTGCGCGTGAACGCATTACTGCCAGGTGCCACAGATACCAAGTTTGCCTCTGCCTTATTCCATAACCCCGTCATTTTAGAAAAAGCATTGAACCGTATTCCCATGAAAAGGATTGCAGAGCCAAGTGAAATGGCAGGTACCGTTTTATATCTCGCCTCGGCCGCATCTAGCTATACAACGGGCGCTTGCATCAATGTCGATGGCGGTTATTTAGTTAATTAATAGCGATATAAAACTCATCAGATTGAATCGAAAAGTCGATCAAATCGGGTCGATCAAATTTCCCTTAAAGGTAGAACATGGATTTTCAATACAGCCCCAAAGTTAAAGCATTACAAGCGCGTTTAATCGCGTTTATGGATGCTCATATTTATCCCAACGAAGCTAATTTCTATGGTGAGATTGCGGCCAACCGCAAGGCCGGTGATCCGTGGATTCCGACCAAGATTGTAGAAGAATTAAAAGTCAAAGCACGCGCAGCCGATTTGTGGAATTTGTTCTTGCCCGAATCCAGCCATGGCGCAGGCTTGACCAACTTGGAATACGCACCGCTGTGCGAAATTATGGGGCGTTCTTTATGGTCAGCAGAAGTGTTTAATTGCGCCGCGCCGGACACCGGCAATATGGAAGTATTTGCCCGCTACGGCACGCCAGAGCACCAAGAAAAATGGCTGAAGCCTTTGTTAAATGGCGAGATTCGTTCTTGCTTTGCGATGACAGAACCAGCTGTTGCCTCATCGGATGCGACTAACATCGAAGCGTCGATCGTGCGGGATGGTGATGAGTACGTGATTAATGGTCGCAAATGGTGGTCATCTGGTGCCAACGATCCGCGCTGCAAAGTATTCATTTTTATGGGTAAGAGCGATCCTGACAATGCAGATCGCCATAAGCAGCAATCGATGATCATTGTGCCGCGTGATACCAAGGGCGTGACGATTCTGCGTGCACTGCCTGTCTTCGGTTATGACGATGCGCCGCATGGTCATGGCGAGGTGTTGTTTGAGAACGTGCGTGTGCCGGCATCTAATATTCTGTTAGGTGAAGGTCGTGGTTTTGAAATCGCCCAAGGTCGTCTTGGTCCTGGCCGTATCCATCACTGTATGCGCCTGATCGGCCTGGCAGAACGTGCGCTGGAAGATATGTGCAAACGCTCGTTGACACGGGTTACTTTTGGCAAGCCGGTAGCAGAGCAGGGCGTGACATTAGAGCGGATCGCAAACAGCCGTATTCTGATTGATCAGGCACGCTTACTGGTGTTGAACGCGGCACAAATGATGGATACCGTCGGCAACAAAGCAGCAGCCAAAGAAATCGCTATGATTAAAGTGGCGGCACCCAACATGGCATGCACGGTGATTGACTGGGCAATACAAGCGCATGGCGGTGGCGGTGTGTCGAATGATTTTGGCCTGGCCTATTCTTATGCACAAGCGCGTACTTTGCGTTTAGCCGATGGTCCGGATGAAGTGCATCGCAACCAGATCGGTAAGATGGAATTAAAAAAATATAAGACCAATACGCACTAATAAGCACTAAATCACATTAAGTTGAATCGTAGAATTGAATCTTAGTTTCAGTTTCTAAAATCAACCCTGAAGTCTCTCAAATTTTTGTTGAGGCTATCAGGGATTTTTGCATCATAGAACGTGTTATTTATCTCAATCAAGACTTACAAAAAAATGCCCCGACTAGGTGTAGCGACGACAACAGTATTTCCAAGCGGCTAGGCGCTGCAATGCTTTGAGGAGTTTTGCGTAAGTCCATCAAAAAAATTAATGAATGGAGACAATATGCCCGAGATCACATTTAAAGATAAATCCGTACTGGTCACAGGTGCCGCCAGCGGCATAGGACGAGCTGCCGCCTTAGCGTTTGCTAAAGCTGGTGCCAAATTAACGATTGCCGATATTGATGTGGTCGGCGCGGAGGAGACGCAGGCCATGATCTCGTTTGCTGGCGGTACCGTGCGATTTGTAAAAACCGATATTTCTAAAGCGGCCGAAGTGGAGTCTTTGATCGCCGGGATTGTGAACGCCTATGGCCGCCTGGACTGCGCTTTTAATAATGCAGGTATAGAGATTGAACATCACGCATTGGCTGACTCCGACGAGGCCAGTTTCGACAAGATCATGAACGTCAATGTGAAAGGCGTCTGGCTTTGTATGAAGTATGAAATCAAGCAGATGCTGCAACAAGGCGGCGGCACTATAGTCAACACCGCCTCGGTCGCCGGTTTGGTCGGTGCGCCTATGCAGCCGATTTATGCCGCCAGCAAACATGCCGTGGTTGGGTTGACCAAAACCGCCGCTGCCGAATATGGCCGCGCAGGTATCCGTGTCAATGCGGTGTGCCCGGGTGTGATCCGTACACCGATGATGGATAACGCGATCGCCCGCGAACCAAGACGCGAAAAAATGATCCAAAAATTGCACCCGATCGGCAGGATTGGCGAGGCATCAGAAATCGCCAATGCGGCACTGTGGTTATGTTCAGATTTGTCTTCGTTTGTAACAGGACATCAACTAGCAGTTGACGGCGGACTGACGGCGATCTAAGTTATAGCTGCATAGCATGGATTTAAAATGAGTTTGACTTAAATCCTTTTTTTACATCAGCTATTTAATAAAATAGGGGAGTATATCTATATATTGGCTTAATAACTAGGTTTTATATGGACAATAAAAAATACAGGTAGTGAGTATATTTTATTTAAATTCCTGCTGCGCGCATAAATATCGATAGTTGTATCGTCTAAGCAAGTGACTAAATAATTGAAACGGTGGTAGAAAAATAGTAGGAAAAGCAGCAAAAAAAACAGGAGAGCGAGTGACAGCCCAATAAGCCGTAATGAGCAGTAACGAGCCGCAATGAACTAAGTTGCAAGCAAAAAATAAGTACAAATAATTATAAATAAACAGATTTCATTTCCAACAAAGTGAGAGAGACAATGACAGATTTTCCTTGGATCGCATCCTACCCAGCTGGTGTCCGCTGGGACGCAGAGTTACCGGTTATGCCAGTGCCACAATTGCTTGATCATGCCTTGGAAAAATGGCCTGATCATCCGGCTCTCGACTTCATGGGTAAAAAGACCAGCTACCGTGAGTTGCATGCCTTGGTCGAAAAAGCCGCCGCAGGATTTCAGCAATTGGGTGTCAAGCCTGGTGTGCATGTTGGTTTGTTTTTACCGAATACGCCGCACTACGTGATCAGTTTTTTTGCCGTATTAAAAGCGGGCGGTACGGTTGTCAATTACTCACCGCTGGATGCGGAAAAAGTTCTGGAGCATAAAATCGCCGACAGTGAGACTGACTTGCTGGTCACGCTCGATATGATCATGCTATATCCGCAGATGGCAAAAATGCTCGGCCATACGCGCCTGAAAAAACTGATTATCGGCAACATCGCCGAGATGTCGCCTTACCCCGACGCCGTACATGCCAATCTGGAGAAAGCGCAACAACTGTGCGCAATTCCTGATGATGCGCAGCATGTGCAATTTGCCCAATTGTTAGCAGGCGAAGCAAAGTTCAAGGCGATTGTAGCGACCGATCCCAAAGATGCGATCGCCGTTTTACAGTACACCGGCGGCACGACAGGTTTGCCTAAAGGTGCCATGCTGACGCATGCAAACTTAACGACAGCATGCAGCCAGATCAAAGAGACGCTGAATGTTAGCCCGCCGATTCTGACCGAAGGTGCAGAGCGGGTTCTGGCGGTGCTGCCGCTGTTCCATATTTATGCTTTAACCGTCGATATGTTGTTTGGCGTCTCTATGGGCGCAGAGATATTTTTGCATACCCGATTTGATGTGGAAGCCGTAGTGAAAGATCTGGCCGGTAAAAAAATCACCATCTTCCCAGGTGTGCCGACAATGTATACCGCCATCATCAATTATCCCGATATCAAACAATACGATCTGAGTTCGTTGAAGTTTTGCAACTCCGGCGGCGCACCTTTGCCAGCGGAAGTATTGCAGCAATTTCAGAGCATTACTGGTTGTAGTTTGCTTGAAGGCTGGGGTATGACAGAGACCTCACCAACGGGTACGTTTACTTCGCTATTTAGTAAGCGCAAAGCAGGGTCTTGCGGCTTGCCAGCACCGGGGATTAATTTTAAATTTGCCAGCGTGGATGATGCTCGCAAGTATGTGGGCATAGGCGAGCGTGGCGAGATTTGTGTTGCGGGTGCCAATATCATGAAGGGCTATTGGAAGAAGCCAGAAGCGACCGCAGAGTCCTTTACCTCTGATGGATTTTTCCGTACAGGTGATGTCGGCTACATGGATGAAGACGGTTTTGTCTACATCGTGGATCGCACCAAAGATATGATCTTATGCGGTGGTTACAACGTCTATCCACGCAATATTGAAGAAGCGATTTATGAGCATCCATCGGTTGCCGAGGTCAGTGTAATCGGCATACCGGACGCCTATCGTGGTCAATCGCCAAAAGCATTTATCAAACTCAAAACCGGTGCTGCCGCATTTACTTTAGACGAATTGAAACACTTTTTGAAAGACAAACTAGGTAAACACGAGATGTTGCAAACCATGGAAATTCGGGCTGACTTGCCGAAGACGCCGGTAGGTAAGTTATCAAAGAAAGAGTTGTACGAAGAAGAGGCGAGAAAGCTGAAGGCTTGAGATTGAATTTTGATGTTTTGAGATGACAGTTTTAAAGTTGAATTTTAAAGCCGAATTTCAAAACACTCTGCAAGCTTGATCTGGGTGCTTATGAGGTGAATTATGGGGAGTATGCGCTAATTTTTATGAGTCGTCCAAATAATAATTGGATAATACGACATCTAATTATGATACATATACCCAGTATATTGTTTTTCTATTTTGAGATACATTGAAATAGCGTAGAACAGTTCAGATAGTTCCAGACAAATAAACCCAGATTTCCATTAGCTCAAATCCCAATGGAAAATCTGGGTTTAGATTTTATACAGACAGCTATTTCAGCCTTAGCTAAAATCCGTCGCATCGACAAACGCCGCAACCATCGCCTCTAATCCTTGCTGATCTTCTGCGCTAAACCGGTTCAGACTTGGGCTGTCGATGTCGAACACGCCAAACAATTCACCGTTCTTGATCACGGGAATAACGATCTCCGAATTCGATGCCGAGTCACAGGCGATATGGCCAGGGAACGCATGCACGTCGGGTACCAGTATTGTTTTGCGTTCTGCTGCTGATGTACCGCAAACACCTTTGCCAAATGCGATCCGGGCGCAAGCAACTTTGCCTTGGAAAGGGCCGACCAATAATTCTTGCTTGTTTGTATTGGCACTAGGCGCCGATGCTTTGGCCGGCTTTACCAGATAAAAACCTGCCCAATTTAAATCAGCGATGGTGTCATAAACCAGTGCAGAAAATTGTGCCGCGTTGGCGGTGAGATCGGTTTCGCCTTCCAAAATGCTGATCACTTGGCGAACAAGTAATTGGTAATCGGGCTTGGTGCTGGCGCTAGGTGGTGTGAACATAGTGTGGATGCTTGAGTAAGAAGACAGGATAAGAAATGAAGTATCTTAGTGAAGACCATGCATTATCCCAGAATTTCTATCCGAGTCACCAAACGTATTCCCACTTAAACTTTGCCGATAGAAATTCGGCACTTAGATTTTGGACGAAAAAAAGGGCAAGCATCTTATTGCTTACCCTTTTTAGTTTTTACCCTTACTCGTTCTGGCAGAGCTACATCAAATCAAGTCAGACAGAATCAAATCGAGCCAGATCATCGTGCTACATCCGGTTATTAAGGGACGCTGCACAGACAATGTGTCATCGCCGCATAGCCTTTGTTACCTTTATTGATGTCAGATAACCAGCTCAATTCTTTTGCCATCTGCATGGCGGATTCTGGTGGTAAGCCAGTCGGGACAATCGCCATTTTGAATTGGTCGTTTAATACGGTAGCAAATGCTTTTGCGACGGATGTACCAAACATACTGAAGACGCGATCAAATTTGGATGGCTCGCGCTCAATATACACAGTGCGGTAATCCGCACCGAGTTTAGCGCGCTTGGCTGCCGATGCCAGAGCATCGCCATAGGTGCCAACCGTGTCGACCAAACCGCGATCTTTGGCTTGCTGACCTGTCCAGACACGCCCTTGTGCTACTGCATCAATTTTCTCTGGCGTAGTTTTGCGCGCCTTGGCTGCTTTGGTAGTGAAATCATCATAGATGTGGTTGATGCTGGCTTGTATCACTTCACCAAATTTAGGGTCCAGCGGACGTAGCGGATTGAAGCCGTCCGCCAGCCAGGTTGTGGTTGTGCCACCAGTATGTACGCCGATTTTATCCAAGGCTTTGTCAGCAGTTGGCAAGATAGCGAATACACCGATTGATCCAGTGACTGTGGTCGCGTCGGCGATCACTTCGTCAGATGCCATCGATATCCAATAGCCGCCAGATGCTGCTACGTTACCCATAGAGACGACTACCGGTTTGCCTGCACTACGGGTCAACTCCAGTTCGCGACGGATTAGTTCCGAACCAAAGGCGCTGCCGCCAGGGGAATCAACACGCAGAACGATTGCTTTGATCTGGTCATCCTCGCGCGCTTTGCGGATCAGGTTGGCAGTAGAGAGGCCGCCAATCGCTCCCGGTGGCGCCATCCCTTCGCTGATCTCGCCAGAAGCGATGACAACACCGATGGCATCGCCCAGAATTTTTGGTCTTAGTGAGGCCAGATAATCGTCAAATGCTACTTGCTTAAAACTCTTGTTCTGATCATCGCGAGCACCTTTGGAAATCATTAACTGGCGAATTTCATCACGGGTTTTCAGACCATCCAACAGCTTGGCATTGACCGCCATTTTTGCTGCGTCACCGTTAGTCGCTTTTAGCAAATCGGGTAATTGATTGATGCCTTGCATGATGCTACCAGCGGGTAATTTACGGGCTTTTTCTACATCGCCGGTATAACTTGCCCACATCGCGTTATACAAATAACTTTCAGCTTCAGTTGCTGCGGCCGACGGTTCGTTGGCGATATAAGGCTCGGCAAAACTCTTATAAGTACCGACCTTAATCAAGTTGACTGTGATGCCGAGTTTGTCGAGCGCATCGCGGTAGTAATTGCGATAGCGACCAAAGCCAGTCAGCATCACATTACCCATTGGGTGCATATACACTTCAGTCGCATGCGAGGCTAAAAAATATTGGCGCTGATCAAAACTGGAGCCCCAAGCCACTACGGTTTTGCCGCTAGCTTTAAAGCGATCAATCGCCGCAGCGACTTCGCGCAACATCGGCAAACCTGCGCCTTGCATCTCATCTGTCATGAGGACCAAACTAGTAATCTTTGGGTCTTTGGATGCGCTGTCCAGCACCGCCAAAATATCTCGTAGCTGCATCGTTTTTTGTGCCGTACCTTGGGCTTCTGCCAGCAAAGTATCGCGTGCGCTACCGGCGTTTTGTTCAACCAGGCTGCCTTTTAACGTCAGCATCAGCGCAGTTTTATCATCCAATTTTTTTCCTGGGCCAGAGAAAATACCAATGGCAATCACGATAATCAGAGTCAGCAAGATTAAATTAAGAATAAGGCGGCGGCCAAAATCCAGAGCATTCCAGACAAAAACAATGCTGTTTTTTATCCAGCGGATTGGGGTGAAAGACATGCGTGCTCCTGAAAGTAGGAAAGTATAGAAAAAATCAAAGTAAATGCCGGACGAGAACTATTGGGGACTGCTGATGACAATTGACGATAACTGGCGATAGCTGTTGAAACTAAAGGCGCTATAGCATAGAGCTAAAAAGCGCCGTATTGTGATTCAGATGAAAATTATTCTGGCCAGATGGCTTGTAATACTTGCGCCAGATGAGCGCCAGCTTTCGTCAACGCATCTTCTTTGACGTTATACATGGTTTTTTCATACGCTAACGGTAAGGCGATAGACCAATTATTTCCTTTGACGTTGGGTGTACGCTGACTAAATTGCGCGCCGCCAAAAACCAGACGGGCGTTGCGGATCGATTCGTCTGCCCACAGCACTGGCCATTCTTGTATTGGCGCTGCATCTACGGCAACAGTTTTCGCTTTTTTCGCCAATGATTCGTTCATCCTGCCGCGCTTAAAATTTAGCGGCACATCGTCCCACAGCGAATGTAAATTACCACAAGGGCAATTTAAGGCATTGCCGCCAATGGTATTAGATGTTTTGTCATATTGCGTGTCGTCGGGATTAATGATTTTACCGTCTGCATCAAGATAAATCGAACCTACATGCAAAGGCTGGTGGATATCGCCAACATAATGTGTCAGCAACTCTAAGGCTTCGCGCGGATCTTTAATGCTAAATGGTGCTGGTGCCGGTTTGCCGCTCAGCACATCGATACTTGCCTGAATCGCGTGCACTACATCATGATCGCTGGTTCCTGTGTAACCTGTTTTGTAGTGGTCGTGCTGCAAGCTCACATCGGAGTAGTGATATTGTTTGTGACAGCTTTCTTCATCCGCGGCCGGGTTACAGTTGCTTTGATTGCGACGGACAAAATCAGCCAGTGCCTTGATGTCTTCCGGATTTTCAAATGGCTGACATTCTGGATAGCGTCCTGGCACGGTGTAAGCGTAGTCTTTTTCAGGGCTGATACCTTTTGCACAATCAGCCCATACGGATACTAGCTCCAGACTGCGATTGCCCAAAATGGATTTAACTTTTTCACCCGCCTTAGTCCCGACCAGCATCGCATCGGCAATCGCGCCTACTGTTTGGTGCCCGTCAGCGCCCCAGGCAAAAGCCAGTTGAGGTAAATAAACCAGGCTAGCTAGCATGCCAGCCATTATCTTTGAATTTATTCGTTTATTACTGCGGTTCTGCATAGAGTTATTAAGGCGTGTAGGCATACGATGTCCGAGGTATCCAAATAATTTTGATTAAGAGGGTAATTAATGAGTTTCAGTAAAGACATGGTTTAATTCTAGTCAAAGCTATTATCGCAACTTCTTTTCTGCGGGAAAGATTAAACCATTTTTTTGCATAGACCGTCGTTAAACCGAGAATTCCACTACATCGTTACAAATCCATGCAAAACCTAATGCATCGCTGAAGGTGTTGTCTGGACTTCCCCTAATTTCGTAGACAACTCTTAACTTCCAAACTTATTGTTCATTTTTTAAATCACAACATCGGATTTCCATAGGACTTACGCAAAATTGTCCCGTCAAGGCCTAGCGACGAAGATAGTACTTTAGTGCAGCTAGGGGCTAAAACGCAGCTGGAGCGGTTTCGCGTAAGTCCTATTCCATACTATTTCCTGAATGATGATTTACACCAAACTTTTAACCATCATTGACATTATTCTCATTTGAACGAGAGTAGAGTTCGTGATGGAAGAATATAATAAATACTTCCAATTAATATCAGAATCGCCCTGTCTCAATTGCGCTACCAATAATCTGAAAAATAATATCGGTATTGCTGCAATTTTATTGTTCTATTTTCCAAAAGAATGTATGCGACCACACGGAAACTTTACTACTTATATTGATGGCCAGGTATTGGTGTCAGAAGTGCGTGGGCAATGGAATATTGAACTACTGGACGCGTGGTTTAACGCGATGATGCCGCATATTGAAGAACTTTCTGCAAAAGGACTATGGGGCACGGTAGGGATCATGCATGATTCTTTGCTGTGTTCTCGCGAAGCCTTGGAAACATTAGCTTACAGAGCACAAATTGCAGTAGATAAGCGTCATTTGGTTTGCAGCGCATTTGTGGCAAAACAAGATGTTGAAGGACGTAACTTTATCGAACCAGTTTATGAAAAATTCTATAAAGGCGTTTGCCCGATCCAGTTTTTTGAAAACTACGAAGATGCCAAAAATTGGGTTATTCAGCAATGCGCGGATGTGACAAAAGCACATCTTCTTGATTAAGTCCTGCTGCTTTATTAATGCCAAATAGCTCATTTTCAATAACTGTCAGCACAACTTATCAGCACAATCAAACGGCGTATATTTTATTGAGCGTAAATAAACTGGCGAGATAAAAAACTATGGCGTGTCTTATCCACAATTCGACACAAACCCCAAACACCGTTAAACTTGTAAGCTTTTGTTTAATTTGGCCAATACCGTGTCTGACCTCAATTCTCCCGCCGATTCTGAAGCAATTCAGCCCTCTGTCACCGTTTCCAGTGATTTGATTAACCGCGAGGTTGAGCGTCGCCGTACTTTTGGCATTATTTCTCACCCAGACGCGGGTAAAACCACGCTGACCGAAAAACTTTTGATGTTTTCCGGTGCGATTCAGTTAGCGGGTACGGTCAAAGCGCGTAAGAGCGGTCGCCATGCCACCTCGGACTGGATGGAGATTGAAAAGCAGCGCGGCATTTCTGTCGCATCCTCCGTGATGCAGTTTGAATATCGTGATCACGTCGTCAATTTGCTAGACACACCAGGCCACCAGGATTTTTCTGAAGATACTTATCGTGTATTAACGGCAGTTGATTCTGCCTTGATGGTGATTGACGCTGCTAAGGGTGTGGAGGAGCAAACCCTCAAGCTGCTAAATGTATGCCGCATGCGCAATACGCCGATCATCACCTTTGTCAACAAGATGGATCGTGAAACCCGCGATCCTCTGGAATTGCTCGATGAGTTGGAATCAGTATTAAAAATTAAGTGTGCACCAGTGACATGGCCGATCGGAATGGGTAAAACCTTCCGCGGTGTGTACCATATTCTGCGCGATGAAATTTTGCTCTTCACACCAGGTAGCGAGCGTGCTGATCAAGAATTTGAAGTCGTCAGCGGAATCAACAATCCTCGTCTGGCAGAAATGTTCCCGCTAGAAATTGAACAGTTAAAAATGGAAGTGGAACTGGTGCACGGCGCCTCCCATCCGTTTAGTCTGGATGATTTTTTGGCAGGTGTTCAGACGCCTGTCTTCTTTGGTTCTGCAATCAATAACTTTGGCGTGCGCGAGATTCTCAATGCCTTGCTGGATTGGGCGCCGGCACCGCGTGAGCGTGATGCCAGCGTGCGTTCGGTAGCACCAAAAGAGGTGCCGTTCACTGGATTTATTTTTAAAATTCAAGCGAATATGGATCCCGCTCACCGTGACCGTATCGCCTTCTTACGGGTTTGTTCTGGGCGTTTTGAGCGCGGCATGAAACTCAAGCATTTACGCTTGAACCGCGAGATCAAAGTATCTTCTGTCGTAACCTTTATGGCGTCTTCCCGCGAGCAGGTGGAAGAAGCGTATGCAGGCGATATTATCGGTTTGCCGAATCACGGCAATATGCAAATTGGCGATAGTTTCTCTGAGGGCGAATTATTGCAGTTCACAGGGATTCCTTACTTTGCACCTGATTTTTTTCGCACAGCACGGATTCTGAATCCACTGAAAATCAAGCAATTGCAAAAGGGTTTACAGCAGCTGGGTGAGGAGGGCGCGGTACAAGTATTTAAGCCCGTGGTCAGCAGCGATTTGGTATTGGGCGCGGTTGGAGTATTGCAGTTTGAAGTGGTAGCAAGCAGGCTTAAAAATGAATATGGTGTCGATGCTGTGTTTGAAGGTACCAGCATCAGCAGCGCCCGGTGGATTACTTGCGACGATAAAAAAATGCTGGCTGATTTTGAACGCTCCAGCGCTGGCGGTAATATCGCTTTTGATGCTGCTGGCAATATGGCTTATCTGGCGACCTCCGGTGTCAATTTAAAGTTGACACAAGAACGTTGGCCTGGTGTGGTGTTCCATGCGACCCGTGAGCACGCCGCTAAGCTGGATTAAAATCCGAGGAAAAATCAAACAAAACCGCTAGTGAGAAATTACTGGCGGTTTTTTTATGAGGATTTAAATCGTGGCGCCAAAGATAAAGTCACCAGCGCAATCGCCAGCGGCAAAGTAGAAATAAATCCCAGATATTTGAATCCTGCTGCGCCGACTAAGCCTCCAATAAAAAATGCCGAGATCAGCATTGATTGTATTTTTAATTTAGTGCGATTGGCGACGACTTCCGATTGACTGGGGATGGTTTTGTTACGGTTCCAGTAAATTAATTTACCCAATTCAATCCCTATATCTGTGACTAAACCCGTGACATGCGTGGTACGGATTTCTGCGTTAGAAATTTTAGTAATCAGCGCATTTTGTAATCCCATCACATAGCACAACAATACCGCGGTGAACGATACCGTGATCACTTCATGCTGGCGCAATGTCGTACCGACTAGACCAAATAGTAAAAGCAAACTAGCTTCTAAAAGTAATACCGGTGTGTAGATATAGTCCGGCGTATTGCGTTTGGCATAGTTGACGATAATCGCGGTGCTGGCCGATCCTGAGATAAACGCAGCAAGCATCAGCAATGCCGCAAATGCGGGTATCAGCCGGCCTAAAATAATGTCATCTGCAGCTGAGGAGACGATCCCCGTCATGTGCGAGGTGTATTGCCCCACCGCCAAAAATCCACCGGCATTAAGCGCGCCAGCATTACAGGCTAAAGCAACACCCAGATGCAAATTGGTTTGCGCCGTGCGTTGAGGTGAGGTCAGTTGAGCAAGATAACTAAGTGGCATAGCGGCAATCGATGCAGATGTGAGCAAGTCCCTGAGATATTTAGGAGGATGATTCAGTGTAGCGGACGAAACGGAATAGCAGCAAGCTGATACGCTGATACCGTCGCAAATCAAAGTAATTTCAGGACTTATGCAAAACCGCCCCCCGCTGTGTTACAGCGCTGATCTGTACAAGTTGTCACTCGATCTGACAGGATGCATCAGATCGTGAATGTCGCGGTTGTGCCCTTAGGAGCTGGTCAAATGATTTTCTTAAGCGTCCGCATAGGGGCGAAAGCTGACATACGATTAAATCCAGTAGACATAAGCTTCCTCGGTGCATAAACTATCTCGCTTATCACGAATACAATTTTTAAGATAGATAAGCTACTTTGGTTGTTTGGAACTGGTTCGGAAGTGAGACGATCGGTATCCATGGAAGCTGTCGGCCTTTCCTGGTTATTTAGTGCTGTACCGCATATAGCGGAAAGCGTTACAGAGCAGGAGTTACGGACGGGTTGGCTTGCAAGGATGCCCGGACAAGCCGCCAGGTTATGCGGAGTTTTTTCACTCTATTTGAAGTTTGACATCTTACGAATCGATGCATACAGACGAGAATATAGCCTACCTGTCGTTGAGCTTTCATACTGCGTTGCCATTGGAGCAGCTAGCAGAGATGATTGGGCTTGTCGACGGTGAGTATGATTAAGAAAACGAGTATGAATGGGTGCTGGGCTCCTTTGGAGGGTTTTCAGACATTGATATTACACGTACTCATCGAGAGCAATCGCAAGATGTAGCGACTACGATACTTCGCTATAATTATGATAATCGAATTATCCCGCTTTCCTTGCTGGAGTAATTTATTAATGTATTACAGAACGTCGCAAGTGATTTCATGTTGCAGGGAATAGTGAATGGGCATCTTTTTGAAGAACCGTGACAGACCCGATGAAGAGCATGCTTTTCGGTCTAACTTGTCGCTCGATGCCCACGCTGCGTGTGGGTTAACTTAGTCGTTAGGCAAACATGCATCGATTCATCGCGCTCGCTCTGCTGTCACTACTCGCGTCAATGGCTGTCGCTTTTACGGTGGGCAGCGAGGCGCTTGCAGTCTTAATTCTTAGTCTGGCAGTGCTCGTCAGCTTCGTCGCCATATGCACTGGTGGGTATTCAATCATCAGCCTCATAGTCACTGCAATTTCTGAGCGTCAGAAGTTCACTCTTTGCGTAAGGCCTCTCTGGTTGAGCTTTGTAAATGCAATTGCCTCTATCGCATTTCTTTGGTGGCTCACCAAGGCTGCGGCTGTCATGGCCAACCTATGAAGTCCGCTTTCACAACTTCATGCTTCTCCGTCAGCAATGGCTCAAAATGCAAGTACAAACCGTGTCCTCACGCCAGCCTAACATTAGGTTCAAAGCAGACGCCCATACTCCGCATCGCTTCGGATACGCCTTATGGGCGCCGGTTAACCTAGCGTTAAGTTTCAAAAATGGCACATCCAGACGCACACTTAATTCTCGAACTCTATGCCGCCGGAGAGCGTTCCTTTTCCGACTTAGACCTGGACAGTATTTGCTTGGATTTTTCAGCGGCAATGCTCATGGATAGCGATTTTTCTGGATCGTTCATTAATGCAAACTTTAGGGGGGCGAATCTTGCAAGAGTGAAATTCGAGAATGGAAACGTTAAGTGTTGCGATTTCACTGAGGCCAATCTTGAAGGTGCATCGTTTAAAGGAAGTGCAATTGACGGAGCTATTTTTATTGGGGCGAAGTTGATCAATGTTAATTTTTTGGCTGCTTCTGAACAAGGGCACATTTATTCAATCGACGAGCTACCGTTCGATGCAACTTAACAAGACAGTCGATGGTGACTCCGTGTTAATGTTTACCCATTATGTTAGCTGCAGCTCGCGGTGCATATCACTTTTGCGTTATGTTTCAGCCAAATGATGCCTGTCGATAAATTTGACACAAATGCCGCAGAGATAATCGTCGCTTTGGGAAATGCTTCCGACCTTGGGCTGCTTGAGTGGGTACAAGATTTAAATTGGCCAGTGGCGCGAGTACTTGCACCGTTCCTTGCAAACCCCGGAAGCGTTGTTTTTCCCGGCATTCGCCAAGTCCTCACGTCGAATGACGATACTTGGAAGGTCAGCATACTTAACGGTGTAGTTGCTCAATCATCAGAACTGATCCGGCTTCTTCGTCATGATCTTAAACGTCTTGCGAGTGAGCCTACCCCGGGTGAACGTGCGGAAGAGCTTAACGAACTGGCGCTTGAGTTACTGGAATCGAAATGACGCCATCGCATAAAAAATCATTCCAGCGGATGCCTGCGGCGTCGCTGAATTCAAGACGTTAGCCATCACAATGACCGCATCCATTGGACACGAGTCAGCCATGCAAGCGGTACGAGATACGACGTCGATCATGGCATCTATCAGGAACGCGAGCGAGGACGATATCGTGAATCGCCTGACTGCCTTGGGATATTCAGCTTCAAGTGCAGAGAAGCTCAACGTATTCATCCCAATGGCGTTTGCGTGGGTGCTTTTGCAGCGCATGGTATTAGTTTCATTGTCTTGGGGCTTATCAGTGGCGCATGCCTCGCCATAATCCCGCCGATGTTGTGGCTCTACTCCACACTTCGTCATCCGGCTAGGCATCACTTGTCAGCGGCAGAGGTCTTGTGGTTCATGGCGGGTTGCTTTGCGGTCGGCTCGTTGGTCGGTCCGTTTTACTATCGACACATCGCGCGTAAATATGGTCTCGTTTGCTGGTCAAGCTTTCGCGGCAAGCGCCAAGATTCGTAGGGACGTCCATGAAGCGTGAAGCACTTAACGATTCAATCGAGAGAACAGCACTCTGCAAGCCGCGCGCCGCCTCTCATCTCAAACCTTAAAACATCATCGCTAGTGTCACCTCTCAGTCTCAACCAGACGTACGTTTGATGATCGCTAATAACCGCAATTTGCCTATTTCAGACGTTCATTATCTGACACGCTGCGTTCGGTTGGATTGCAACTACGACAGCTTATCCGTATAAAGTAATCTCATCGTCACGATACCTTGCAGAGATAATTTTAATAAATCCTAAATTTAATCGTTTTCAGGAGATTGTTATGACCATTAAATTAATTCGCGGCCAGACCCGCGATATTGGCTTCCCAGTGAAGCGTTTGCTGCCGGATGCAACGATAAGACGCATCGGACCGTTTGTATTTTTTGATCATATGGGTCCGGCGTTCTTCACTCCAGGTGGGCACGCCGGTGACGTTAGACCCCATCCACACATTGGTCTGGCAACGGTGACCTACTTGTTTAGCGGCGCAATGATGCACAGAGATAGTCTGGGTAGTGTGCAGCGAATTGTGCCTGGAGATATTAACTGGATGACTGCGGGACGCGGGATAGTGCATTCAGAACGTATGCCTGAGGATATCCGTGAACAAGGCATCGCAGTACAGGGTTTGCAGATGTGGGTAGCGTTGCCGGAAAAAGATGAAGAGATTACGCCAGCCTTCCATCATTATCCGGCGGATGAATTGCCACGGATTGAATGGACTGGCGTGCGGCTGCATGTCTTGGCAGGTCGGGTGTTTGACCAGACTTCGCCAGTGGTTTGTCATAGCCCCACTTTATATGTGGCCGCATGGCTGGATCTGGGCGCTACGCTGGATATTCCGGCGACAGCGGCGGCGTACGCTGAGCGAGGCTTATACGTTATCAGTGGCGGCGTCGTTGTGAATGGGCAGCCTATAGAGGCGGGCACGCTGCTGGTGCTAGAAGCTGGCGAGGATATTGTGATCAAGGCCGATGCCGATAGTATTTTGATGCTGTTGGGCGGCGACGCCTTGGAGAAAGCGCCCAGCTTGTGGTGGAATTTTGTGTCCACTTCTAAGGAGCGTTTAGAGGCCGCGAAACTAGCATGGGCCAATCAGGACACAAGCCTGTTCCCGCCGGTGCCGGGTGAGTCGGAATGGATACCCTTGCCTGATCACTAGCACTACTAAAGCGTGCCTGACATCGCGATAGTTGCTAGGTGATGGCGATATGAATGTGGGCAAAAGGGTAGTTAGGCGATGATTAAACACATCTATTCAGCGTGAGAATAGGTCTTTTTTTTATCGTCAATTTAATATACTCCCACTAGGTATATATGGAGTGTCCATTTATTAATTGGACAATAAGGCATATTTGGCAAAATAAATGGGGAGTATATTAAATTTGCCAAATTTTACGTAGATAACTGCTTGTTTATAATCCCCCGCCATGTTGTTTATTCAGGCCGATGATAAAGGGCGCACCGGATCGTTTTTTCAATGATCAGCTAACTGAATTATTCAACAAAGCTTACCGGGACGCATGTCGTTTCTGCGTGCCTTTAGCCGTAATCTTGCTGTTGCTCTAACAACCGCAGCCCACAGAGCAACAGCTTTAAGAACCATCACTTGCAAGCGAGCCGCCTAAGCTGACGCGGCTCTTTTATCGTTCAAGCGCCGCAGCAAACCATTGGTGGTGCGCGGCCATCCGATTGGGCCAAACCAAGCGCCGCCAGCAATCGCAGTCGCATTGACTACCCCATAAATCACCAGCGCAACAGCTTGCGCCAAAAATACACCAGCCAAGCCGCCGCTATGATGCATTGCCATCCAGCCACCGATACCAGCAACCGACAGGCGGACAATATTACCTAGCAACGGCCACATCAAACGCCCAGCTCCTTGCGAGCAAAAATACAGCGTCAGACCCAGTCCGAAGAAGCCATACACTGGACCAACTATATGCAGATATTGTGAACCCGCTTCCAGCATCGCCGGGTCGCTGTTAAAAATACTCAGCCAGGCGTGCGGGAAAAATGCGGCCCATAGACCAATCAGTTCTGTGACCACAAACGCCATGCCAGCGCCAATCCAGCTTGCCCGCAAAGCCCGCTCATGCTGACCTGCGCCTATGCAGGTGCCGACCATGGTGACTAATGGGCCGCCCAAGCCAAATACCAGCGGTACCAGCAAATATTCAAGCCTTGATGCAGTGCCATAACCGGCAATCGCGGCAGTGCCAAAGCTGCCTACAAATGCCGTCGCAATACCAATGGTGACATTGGTCGCAACCGTAGATACTGCGCCGATCAATCCCACTTTTAAAATGTCGCCAAACAATTTTTTCTGGAATGTGAAGTTGACCAGAGTTGGACGTAATAAGCTTTTGCTGGATCGCAGGTAAATAAAAAATACGATACAACCGACAAAATAATATGCCAGCAAGGCCATCGCACCGCCGGCAATACCCATAGGCGGGATAGGTCCCCAGCCAAAGATCAGCAAGGGTGACAAAGGAATCAATACCACCGTTCCCACGCAAGTCACCATCGCCGGAAAAGCCATATTGCCGGTACCCCGGATAATCGCCGCGAAGCAGTTAAATAACCAGATCAGCACCGCACCTGAGAATACCCAGCTGGAATAAGTGAGTGCAGCATCTAGCGAGCCGCCATTGCCGCCCATCTGGCTATACAGCCAATGTCCGCCCGTCAGCACAATCAGCGTAAACGTCAATCCAAATCCAAGCGCAATCAACATTGCATGCAACACCAATGCATCGGCATCAGCCCGCCGCCGAGCGCCCAGTGCCCGCGCAATTGCAGATGCAATCCCACCGCCTACTGCACCGCCCGACATCATTTGCATCAACATCACAACAGGGAAGGTCAGCGCCATACCTGCCAGCGCATCGGTACCTAATTTGCCGACGAAATAAGTTTCGATCAAGCCCACTGCGGCTTGTGCTGCCATCACCAAAACATTCGGTGCGCCTAGCCGCAATAAGGTCGATAAAATCGGTGCTTCCAGCAACAGCCTAGTGCGTGCATCCATTGATGTATCAGGTATGGCGGTTGCCGCTACTAGCTTTATCGTATCTGGAGTAGCGCTCATTTGAGCGCTTATGTTAGTGCTGGGAGCGGTTTGCATACGATCTTTCAATATGGGTTTGCAGCATGGTTTTACTAATTAACTCGGATTAACTTCTTGATCAATTCAGTAATTAGTTTCAAGAGTATTAATCTGCATTTTGATGTGCAAAAAATCCGCGTACCGCCGCCAGTAATTCATCTGACAAAGGATCGCCCTTGGTCGCTCTTGCCAGCGTCATTGCGCCGACCACGGTTGCCATTGCCACCAGTGCTTGCTCACGCTGAGTTTGCGCGCCTGCACCCGCCATAGTTTCAAGTGCTTTTGCCATATTTTTAATGCCGCTCAGATAGGCGTCGCGCACTGGTTTACCCGGCGTTTCGCGCATCACATCCGTCGCAAATGCCACCGCCGGGCAACCTTGGCCGGCATTATCTCTATGGCGCGAGGTCAGATAATGGTCGGCATAGTTTTTTAAACTGGCGGCACCGTCCACGCCTGAGCCTGCTTGTTTTGTGCGTTTTTCCCGGCTCTGTGCTGCTTTTGCAAAGGCGTGTTCACAGGCGACAGCGGCGAGTTCGTCCTTTGAGGCGAAGTGGCCATAAAACCCGCCATGCGTCAGCCCAGCTGCCGACATCAAATCCGCCACGCTGACACCAGCAATACCTTGCTCGCGGAATAAGCGAGCCGAAACATCTTCAATCGTCGCACGATTGGATTCCATTTGTTCGCGTGATACCCGTGGCATTACCTGCTCCCGATTTGGTCAATAAATACATCATAGATGATAATCATCATAAATAAAATAGATTATTAGTATCATCTATAAAAATTTAAAAATAACTTATTTCTAGGCTTGTTAGACGGTTGGCGGTGTTTATCTTGCTCAGGAACAGCAAGGGTATTTCCATACTGAGAGAGAATTGGGTACGGTTGTTGCAGGACTGTTTTATTAGCTGTAAATCACTCAATAGTTTTTGATGCGCAAACATGGTCGAAACTAGAGTGAATAAATAACTACTAGCAAACGACCTGTATGGATGAGGTTTTCCGGCGTCAGTATTCTCAGCCTATGAATAGCATCACGCTGAGTCCGATCATAGAAATTGCGATCGCCGTATCTAGTAAGCGCCATGCGATTGATTTGCTGAATAGCGGCGCGAGTTTGCGTGCGCCGAACCCCAGCGCAAAGAACCAGGCGAAACTAGCCATTGAGCCGCCAAGTCCAAAAATCCATCGACCCGCGCCTTGGCGCTGATTGGCTAGCGAGCCCAGAAGGATCACTGTATCCAGATAAACATGTGGATTGAGAAAAGTGAAGCTTAGACAAGTCGCTATGGCGGTGCCCAGGGATGCGCCAATCTCGGCGTTAACCACTAGGCGATTTGACTGGAGTGCTCGCTTTCCCGCAGCGATACCATATGCCGCCAAAAATATCGCTCCGCCATATCGTGCGAAAGTTAGTACAGCAGGATTCGATTGAATCAGTAGTCCAAGACCTGCAACCCCAGCCATGATCAGCAATGCGTCTGCGCAGGAGCACACTAGAACGACCGGAACAATATGCTCATTCCGTATACCTTGTCGTAAGACAAAAGAATTCTGAGCCCCGATGGCGAGTATGAGGGTTGCTCCCGATAGAAATCCAGAGAGAAAATCAGAGATCATATAAACCTAGCGCAATCAATAAAGTAATAAAGGGATAGCGCAGATTATTCAGCTAGAATCATTAAGTAAAGCTAAATATTTTTAATCTACATTAGAAAAAATGAATATCAAAGTCGATAATGCCCAGCTATCCGCATTTGCTGCCGTACTGAATGAGGGAACCTTTGAGCTTGCTGCCCGGAAGTTAAACCTGACACCTTCAGCAATTAGTCAGCGAATCAAGTTGCTTGAGGATCGTTTGGGGCAAATCCTGATCCAACGCACAACACCCTGCCAGCCTACGGCAGCAGGGCGTATATTTTTGCGTTATGCCGAGCAGGTGGCTTTGCTGGAATCAGAAATGTTTTCTGGTTTATCTGTGCAAACAGAAGATGCTTCTGTTGCCGTAAGAATTCCGATTGTCTTGAATGCGGATTCGTTGGATAGCTGGTTTAGTTCAGTATTTCAGGCGGTTGCACTTGATGGTTCGATGATATTGGATGTCAGAACCGAGGATCAGGATTACTCAATGGCGCTATTGCGCGAAGGTAGCGTAATGGCTGGAGTGAGTACCAGCACAGATGCAATTCAAGGATGTAAAGTTGAGCCGCTGGGTGTCATGCGTTATCTGGCAGTTGCTACAACGGAGTTCAAGACACGCTATTTTCCAAAGGGCGTTAATGCAAAAGCGCTTGAGCTTGCCCCTATGTTGAAGTTCAATCAAAAGGATGCATTGCAAGACGTTTTTATATCACGCTTCACGACAAATTTAATTCGACCACGTATACACATGATTCCATCTACCCGCTCATTTTTTCAGGCGGCGTGCGCAGGTCTTGGTTGGGGCATGATGCCAGAGCACATTGTTGAGTCAGCTTTGCAGCGAGGGGAACTGATCCATATCGCGAAGAAGTATCCGCTAGATATTTCATTGTATTGGCATCGCTGGAGAATTAGTTCAACTTATCTGGATCGTATTTCCTCGATGGTTCACGAGGCAGCACAAAAGACCTTGCGCTAATCATTCAAAAGTAATTTCTTTTTAGTCGCGCGTGAAAAATGCGTGTTCGCCAGCTAAGACAACTCATTCAGTTCTGCCATCCATAACGCCGCGTCTATGTGACGGAATATGCGCCGCAGGATCGTCTTGGGAAAATACATAATGTTGGAATAAAGCACCCCAGGCGGCTCTTTGATCTGGCGGTAGTTGTTTTAAATTCGTCAGACAATGCACCAGACATTCAAAGGGCGTACTTGGCGCTTGTTCAGTGCGGATCGAGCCGCCCCACCAATAGTTGATCAAGACATTGAACTTGCTCAGCGACTCCACATGATGCCACCACAAAGTTGGGATATAGACTGCATCACCAGGCTCCAGTTCTGCAACGAGAGCATGTTCCAGTGCTTGTTTGAACCGGGGGAATTGCTGAAAATCCGGCTGTTTGAACGACACCAGACTTATCGGTGAGTTGGTTGGTGCAAAGTCTAAAGGGCCAATATACAAGTTGCCCACCTGATCTGGTGGGAAGATCGTAAAGCGTCGCTTACCGCTGACAACACAGGCAATATTGTAGGAAGTGTCAATATGAGCAGGTGTCGTCACCTTGTTGCCAAGCCAGATTCGGGGAGCGATTTGCTCACTCATGAATGGCAAAACATTGTCCACCAAAAAGCCAGGCAGACATTCAGCGATTAATGCACTTTGTATCGCGAGGGAAGGTGCCTGATCAAACTGGCTGTAGCGCATGATTTGATCTAACACCGCCGAGATTGATAATTTATTCCGTAAAAAATTAAAACCATCCAACGTCTCATTATAAAAAATACGGCCGTCCTCTTGGGGCGGTGTCAGTATCACATCGACGGCGGCACCGTTATCCAGATTTTTTAAATAACGATAAGTAGCCTCTGCCGACGCTTGCTGAGCTGAGGGCCAATGTTTAACAAATCCGCGTAAGACGCAGGGCTGGTGCGCACCAATCACATCGCGCAAAAAAGTCGTTTCATCCAGGTGATGAAATTCTCTCAGTGGCTTTAATTCAAGGTTTGACATGAGTTGTATTCTTTAAAAGTAGCGATGTACTTTGATCTGGCTTCTCAAATTCATACTAGCGAAGCGGGTGGTGGTGGTCGGGTTGCTGCCTTGTTTTGATTCAAAAAATCACGAATGACGCTGAGTGTACTTCATCGTTAGATAAGACATTAATACCAATTATAGATCCAGTCCTGAATGCTATTTTATGCCTCATTCGCTAATTTGATTGCGATGGGTTTGATTTTCTTTGTTGATTTTTCAAAAAAATAGACGGTTTCTCTCTATGACAATGGACAAATTTTGTATCGATTTTTAAGCCTGTTGTTCAAGCGAGAACGCCCAAGATAACCCCCCGTCAGAAAAAATTTCTCTGCAATATCGTTTATCTGATAAATGATTAAGCTTATTTGTTTGTTGTAAAAACTAATCAGTCCACTTTTATAAAAAACATATTTGAATTAAATAATTAATGATTTAAATCAATGGCTTGTAATGTTTGTTTAATTCATCTTATTAGTACCAATATGAGTATCAGTAATACCACGTAGATACCGCTTGACAGCCACTTTTACGCTAACTACAGTGAGCCCACTGCTTCCTATTTCAGGCGAAAATCAAAGTATCAGTCGCCCCAAAGATAAAAAGCATGAGAGTGATCTTGCTAGAGATTTTTTATCTTACTCAATCAGATTCAGTTTTTATTTAACCACGGTCTGCGCATTTGAAATGCCATGGCCTGATTGAGTAAGTAAAGACCTTGTGTCGTTTTATAGAGTTAGTTTTAAATTGTGGCATTTAAGTGGTTTTGTATGTTTGACTTGGTAAGTTGCAGTATCGCGGGTGGTATCGAAACGCTCTTCTGTATAGAAAAAAATATCTCGCAGCAGGGCATCAAATTGTTTTGATTGATAAATCTTGGGGGAGTAAATGAAAAGTAATCTGACACTTAAGTTAGCACCTAAATCAACGCCTAAACTGACGCCAATCGCGTCCGGTGTTGCAGTGCTAATCATGACAGTCGCAATGTCAGCACAAGCGCAGCAAGTCGATCCGGCAGCACAAGAAGTGGTGGTTACGGGTATTCGCGCTGCTGCACAACAGTCTTTAAATCAAAAACGTAATGCGGATTCACATCTGGATGTAATCACTGCCGAAGATATCGGCAAAATGCCAGATAAAAACGTCGCTGACTCATTGCAGCGTTTGCCTGGTGTTACAACAAGTTCTGCTAGTGGTAACGAAGGTGGCTTTGATGAAAACGATCGCGTCAGTATGCGCGGCACCAACCCAAGTTTGACTCAGACCTTAATCAACGGTCACAACATGGCGGCAGGTGACTGGTTTGTCCTGAATCAAAGTGGTCCTGGTGTCGGACGTAGTGTCAGCTATACCTTGCTCCCATCAGAACTGGTTAGCCGTGTTGAAGTCCATAAGTCATCTGAGGCTAGTTTGGTTGAGGGTGGTGTTGCTGGTTCCGTCGATATCATTACTCGCAAGCCCTTAGATTTCAAAAAACAGTTCACTGCGGAAGCAACGATCGGCGCGGTCTATGCCGATTTGCCTAAAAAGACAGATCCGCAAGTGAGTGCATTGCTGAATTGGAAAAATGATGCCAATACTTTTGGCGTAATGATTCAGGCATTTTCTGAAAAACGTAGTCTGCGCCGTGATGGCCAAGAGATTTTGGGTTACGAAAAAATTGCACCTAACAGCAAAGTTGCCCTGTCTAATCCTGATTTGGCTGGAGTGTACTACCCAGGATTAATGGGCTCTGCATTATTTGAACAAGTACGTAAGCGTCAGGGTGGTTTGATTGATTTGCAATTCAAACCAAGCAATGATTTTACGATCGATGTCAATGCCTTCAGTTCGACGATGGATGCTGCTAACTATAATCGTAACTATATGATGTGGGGCACCCACTTCATCAATGGCGGTGCAGGACAAGCGCCTGATCCTGGTTATGTTGTGAGCACGACCAACGGCGTAAAAACTCTGACCAATGCTAACTTCACTGGTGTCGCTGGTACGCAATACGGCATCTACGATCAGATTTCCCGTCCTGATGCTGGTTCTGATACTAATTTTGTCAGCGTTGAAGCAAGCTGGCGTGTCAATTCGTCCTTCAAGTTAAATGGTCAGTTGGGAACTTCCAGTGGTACAGGAAAAACCTTGACACAAGACGTGGCTGAATGGGATACAGGCAAAGGTAGTGGTGCTTCCTGGGGCTTGAACGGCATTGGCAGCGCCGCCAACTGGAATCTTGGTACGACTAATAATTCCAGCAATGCCAATACTGGTCTGGATTGGATTTTCGGCGATCAGCAAGTCAGTGTCAAAGATAAAGAAACATGGGCGAAGTTGGATGGTGAATATGCGATTAATCAGGGTGTCTTTACCAACCTGAAATTTGGTGTTCGTGCGACCGAGCATAAGCGCAACAATGATTTTGTGAATAATCAACGTCCGGTTTTGGATGGCTCTGCATTCAACAATTTACCTGCTGGCGGAACAGTTTCATACCCAGGTAATTTTGGTAGTGGTCTTGGTGGTAATTTTCCAACCAACGTCTGGTCCTATACCGCTGGTCAGTTAGCGGCTTATGACGCGCAATATGCTTTGCGTCCGACCGATGGCTCTCGTGAAAACTGGGCGTCTGAGTTCGCACTTAAAGAAAACACCAGTGCCGCGTATATCCAAAGCAATCTGGAAGGTCAAGGCTGGAGCGGTAACTTTGGTATCCGTTTTGTACAAACTAAAGAAAGCGTGACCTTACCATTTGCTGCCACCGCTACGACGCCTGGTGCGATCACAACATCCCTGTTTGGTCCATTCATCCGTCAGCAATTCGATAATACCTACAACGATATTTTACCAAGTGGGAATTTACGTCTTGATGTCACCAAAGATCTGGTTGCCCGTTTTGCTGTATCGAAGACGATGACTCGCCCAGACTACGGCGCACTGGCAAGTGCGATCAGCCTGAGTCCGCCAGCAGTTGCCGGTGGTGTAGGTAGCGGTAGTGGCGCTAATCCTGATCTGAAACCGATTCGCTCGAATAACTTTGACGCGTCCTTAGAATGGTATTTTGCACCGCGTTCTTTGTTATCCGCAGGTTTGTTCTATATGGATTTGACTAGCTATGTCGGGATAGGGCAAGTCTCTAAGAGCTATATGACGTACAGCGCTCAGACACCACAAGGTGCGATGGTGCCGTATATTTTATCGGTTCCAACCAATACCAGCGCCAAGGTTAAAGGTATCGAGTTAGCGTATGAGCAGCCAGTCGGTAAGAACTTTGGTTTCTCTACTAACTACACTTATGCTGATGCCAAAGATGCTGATTCAAAAGACGTCGTGGGTGCCTCCAAAAATACTTACAATCTGAGTGGTTACTACGAAGATGATAAGTTTAATGCGCGTCTGTCCTATAGTTATCGGTCCAGCTTCTACAGTGGCTTAGATCGTCAGACTGCATTCTCGCAGGCGGCAACCGGAGCAGTGTCAGCATCCTTTGGTTATAAGATTAATGAGAATTTTGGTATCACTTTAGATGCGCAAAATTTGAATAATCCAACGCTAAAATACTATGCCTTAAATGAAGATCAGCCACGTTCTGTGTACCAGAGTGGTCGTCAGTTCTACCTGACTTTGCACGCAAAAATGTAATATGAGTGACTGAGATGTTTGATATCGATGCTAATGTTGGTGCTGATTTCAAACCCCTCAAATTATCGGTGACGGGGCATATGCTCCGTCACCTTTTTCTTAGCGAAAGTAATCTGGTCGAAGCTGTCATCCAATCACTTGATTGAGATAGATGTGATCAATATGGGTGCCATTAGCGACCCCATCGCTCTGCAAAATAAAAGAAATAATGATTCGCTAGTACAAAAGATTTTTAAATACCACTTAAATACCTATTGACAACCACTATGTAAAAGCTCTAGGATGTCTTACTGCACTGCAAAAAGCAGAATTAACAGTAAGAACTTAGTGAAAACCAATAAAAATTCTATGGGCGAGAGAGTGATTGATCAATACCAATACCTGATAGGCGTCGATGGCGGCGGCACCGGAACCCGAGTGCGTCTGGTGCAGGTTGGCGGTACTGAAGTCGGTCAGGGCAGTGCGGGACCATCTGGTTTGATGCATGGGATTGAGTCAGCCTGGCAATCGATTCTTGCCGCTACCAGAAAAGCGTTTTTTGATGCAGGGTTGGCGATGCCGCCCTTACGAGAAATTGCCGCAGGTTGTGGCTTGGCGGGTATTCATAACAAGCAATGGGCAACAGAATTCTATGTAAAAAATCCGGGCTTTGGTTCCTTGGCGATCGGAACTGATGCCGAGACAACTTTGTTAGGCGCACATCAAGGCGCGGCTGGTGCGATTATTGCATTAGGCACAGGCAGTGCAGGCGAGGCGATGTTAGTGGATGGCACCCGTCGTGAGGTCGGTGGTTGGGGTTTTCCATCCAGCGATGAAGCCAGTGGGGCTTGGTTGGGTTTAAGAGCCATCAATCATATTCAGCATGTGCTGGATGGACGCAGTCCAGAGGATGCGTTTTCTGCAGCATTATTGCAAGCGTGTGCTGGCCCTGATGCTCTTACTGAAGCTGAAAATGAGACTGAACATAAAGCGAACAGAAGCAACACTGAGAGTCGTGATCTCATATTCAACTGGCTAGCCAAGGCAAATCAAACAAACTATGCCCAGCTGGCACCGGTCGTGATTGCGCATGCACCCACGACGACCAGTGCTGGTAGCATCATGCTGGCTGCGGGTAGCGAAGTCGCTAAAATGGCGTCCGCATTAGATCCGTCGGGATTGTTGCCGATTGCTTTGTGCGGTGGCTTGGCAGAACCGATGTTGCCTTACTTGCCTTTAGATTTATTGTCTCGCATCGTAAAGCCAAAATCGGACTCAGCAGCGGGTGCATTGATTTTGATTCAGCGTCAGATCAATTATTAATATAGAACGTGCAGTAAAAATTTAATCGCAAATTCATGAGTAATTTGTAAAAACGCTTCACTAGGAAAAAACTATGCAAGCGCAATTAAGTGATTTCAAACCAGATAGCGAAAGCTCTACGCCCTTGTATCTGCAACTGGCGAACAAATTAGCAACAGGCATCCATAGCGGCATCTGGCAGCCAGACGAGGCATTGCCATCAGAGCGTTTATTGTCCGAGGTATTAGAGATTTCTCGCGTCACTGCGCGCAAAGCCATCGATATGTTATGCGAGCGTGGACTGCTCACCCGCAAGCATGGCTCTGGCACGTACATCACCCCAAAATTAGAGCAACCTTTATCCCGTCTGACTAACTTTAGTGAAGAGCTGCGTCAACGTGGTTTTGCACCAGGTTCGCAATGGATTTCACGCGAAACCGGTATCGCCGCACCGGAAGAGATTTTGTCATTAGGTTTGTCGCCCAACACTGTGGTATCGCGGCTAAAGCGCTTGCGCACTGCTGATAATGTAGTGATGGCGATAGAGAGCACGACCATACCGGCAATCTATTTACCCAATCCTAAATTAGTCACCGACAGTTTGTATGGTTATCTGGAATCGCATAACGTCACGCCGACCCGCGCCTTGCAACACATCCGTGCCGTCAATGCGACCGCTGAGCAAGCCAAGCTGGCAGGCATTAAACAAGGTGCGGCAATGCTCTACATCACCCGCGTTGGTTACTTGCCGACCGGTGCTGCGGTAGAACTGACGCACTCGTTTTGTCGCAGTGATTATTATGATTTCGTTGCGGAGCTGTTCAGATGAGTGGAACTTTGCAAGGCAATGTCCTGACTTCTTCCGGTTGGGTTAGCGGCTCTATCGATTTTGCAGAGCGCGTGACGGCAATCCATGGTGCGACAATTAATCCGGCACAAAATCAGCAAGTATATATTTTGCCCGGCTTTGTTGACCTGCATGTGCATGGTGCTGGCGGCAAAGACACGATGGAAGCAGGTGATGCTGCCGAGGTCATTGCACGCATGCACGCACAGCACGGCACGACCAGTTTGCTGGCAACTACCATGACCGCGCCCATGGCCGATCTGGAAGCAGCACTGCACGCTTTAAAGCCAGTATGCGAAATTAGAACCAAAGGCGCAGCGCGGGTACTTGGTGTCCATCTGGAAGGCCCGTATATCAATCCGGGCAAGCTCGGTGCGCAACCAGATTTCGCAAGGATTGCCTCGCTGGAACAGGTTAAGCATTTACACGATATTGCACCGATCAAACTGATCACAGTTGCACCAGAAATGGAAGGTCATTTACAACTGGTGCGTGAGCTGACCGATATGGGTATGGTGGTACAGCTCGGCCATACACTGGGTACCTATGAAGAGGGCGTCGCTGCTTTAGAAAACGGTGCCAAGGGGTTTACGCACTTGTATAACGCCATGTCGCGCCTTGATCATCGCGCGCCGGGCATGGTCGGCGCAGCACTGGCGCATGCACAATTTTCTGAAATTATTCCTGATCTGATGCATGTTCATCCTGGTGCGATCAGGGCGGCAATGCGGGCGATTCCGTATCTGTATTGCGTCACTGATTCGACCGCTGCGTCTGGTATGCCCGATGGTCAGTATATGCTCGGTCGTCAGGTTGTACATAAATGCCTGGGTGGCGTGCGACTCGAAGATGGCACGCTGGCGGGTAGCACCTTGACGATGGATCAAGCCTTGCGCAATCTGGTCAGCATCGGTCTCGACATTGAGGACGCGTCTAAGCGTGTTTCCACTTATGCCGCCGATTATCTCGGCTTATCTGATCGTGGTCGTTTGCAAGTGGATAGTTATGCCGACATCGTCGTGCTTGACCGCAAGCTCAACCTGATTGCTGTGTATGTAGAAGGAGAAAAGATTGACCTCGCAAATGCTTAAGGAAGCCTGTTCGTCCGCCGAGTTTGTGGCACATCAACTGACGCAGGACAAAGACCGTTATATCGCGTTGGGAAAACATCTCAGAGATCATCCGCCATCATCAGTCTTGACGGTGGCGCGTGGTAGTTCGGATCATGCCGCCAATTATTCGGCCTACCTGATTATGTCGCGCTTGGGTCGTATCGTTGCCTCTTTGCCGATGTCTTTAGTGACATTGAATAAGTCACCGTTGCATGCCCGCGATGCGCTGGCAATTGCAATCTCGCAGTCGGGACAAAGCCCGGATGTGATTGAGCCGATTCGTTATTTTCGTGAAGGTGGCGCTTCTACGGTGGCATTAGTCAACGATGCGACATCGCCATTAGCACAGAGTGCCGAATGGACTTTGCCTTTGCATGCAGGGCCAGAGTTGAGTGTCGCCGCGACTAAGAGTTTTATTACCTCACTGGTTGCTGGTGCGCGTGTTGCAGGCAATTGGCAAAACGATGCAGAATTTTTGAGCGCGATTGAATCATTGCCAGAAGCCTTAGAGGCGGCTACCCGTTGCGACTGGTCTAATGCTTTAGAAGTGCTAACCCCAGCGTCGCGCATTATGACCGTCGGGCGCGGTATCAGCTTCCCAGTCGCACTGGAATCAGCGTTGAAATTTAAAGAAACCTCGGTCATACAGGCAGAAGCATTTAGTGGTGCAGAGATCAAACATGGCCCGATGGCCCTGATTGATGATGGCTATCCTCTGCTGATTTTTGCAACGCGTGGTCCTACCCAAGCAGGCTTAATTGCGCTGGCAGAAGAGATGCGTGGCCGTGGCGCTAATGTGTTACTGGCAGCACCGATCGACGTCAAAGAACGTAACCTGACATTGCCTACCGCTGCCACACCAGACCTTGATCCCATCGTGGCGATTCAGGCGTTTTATGTCATGGCAGCGCACTTGTCGATCGCCCGCGGATTAGATCCTGACAAGCCACGGCATTTAAGTAAAGTGACCAAGACGAATTGAAATCGCACCAGGAAAAACACTAGTGCGCATTTGGTAACGAAAGAGCATAGCGCTTTTTTTAAAACTGTTTATAAATATACTCCTAGTTAGTATATTTATATTGTCCATAGAAAACCTGGACAATCAACGATATTTTACAAAAAAATAGGGGAGTATTCCTTTGTCAGGCAGAATGTGGCGTTCAGCGATGGGGCAGCGAGCTAGCAAAATCCTTGCAAGGCTAGCGGCATCCATGCGGCGCGCCATATTCCTATTCTCGTTCGCGGTAACGGTCTCTGTGCTTGCTATGCCTAGCGTAAACGCTACAGAAAAAATCGAATTCTGGACCATGAGCTTAAAGCCGAAGTTCATTCCGTATTTTCAAACGCTGGTCAAAACCTATGAGGTACAACACCCCGGTGTCAAAGTCGAGTGGGTAGATTTTCCCTGGGATATTTTGCAACTGAAACTCATCACTTCGATTGCGGCAGGTACACCGCCTTCACTGGTCAATCTCAGCGTGCCATGGGCAGAAGAATTTGCGCGTGACGGATTGATCGAGCCGGTTGATGGGCTGATGAAGAACAAAACGGTCTACACCAAAGGCGCGCTCGATGATCTGACTTTTCACGGCAAGCTCTACGGCTTTCCGCATTACAGCAACGTCAATGTGATTGCCTACAACCGTAAAATTCTGAGTGCTGCTGGGATCACGCAAGCACCGAAAAATATGGATGAGCTGCTAGCCTACGCACGCCAGATTGCGGCCAAAACGGGCAAAGCTGGCTACGCGCCTGCGCTAGGCAAGATCGATGGTTTTTTGATGCAGCAAGGTCTGCCGCTCATCAAAGATGGTAAGGCTGTATTTAATTCGCCCGCCCATATCGCCTTGATCAAAAAGCTTGCTGACACCTATAAGGCGAACGGTTTTTTGAAAGATAAATTATTCGCCGAAGATAATTTCCCCGCCGTGGTGGATGCCTATCTGGGCGGTCGCCTAGGCATGATGGTCAGCGCGCCAACTGCCTTAAAACGTATTCAGGCTGACTCTGCCGAAATCTATGCCAATACTGCGATTTTCCCTGCGCCTGTTGGTCCCACGGGTATTGCCGACGGTGGTTGGATGTTCAACTTCGCTGTACCAAAAGGCGTCAATCCCCGATCGCTTCCCGCGATTGCTGAGTTTGCCCAATTTCTGACGAACGACGAGAATCAATTAGCCTTTGCTAAGATTGCCAAAGTCATGCCGACCACGGTCAAAGCACTTGCTAATTCTTACTTTGCACAGATACCGGATCATGCGGGCGCAGCAGAAATTGCGCAGACCGTTGCTGCTGGTTCTATGCAGTATTCACGCAGTTTGTACGTGGATGGCATCACTGATTACGATGAGTTGCGGCGGTTTTTGGTGCAGGCAGTAGAGGCGGGAATGACGGGCAAAAAAGAGATCAAGCTGGCACTCGATGAGGCAGTGGCGATCTGGAATAAAAAGCTGGCGGCTGACGTTAATGCACAAACCCACGCCAGAACGATGGCGAAGGAAGACAACTGATCATGTCCGCCTTTCGACGACATAATGTGATTGCCTATGTATTCCTCGCACCGGCTTTGTTGTTGCTCGCGTTGTTCTCGTTCTGGCCAGTGTTATATGGCTCCTATCTGAGCTTTACCGATTTCAGTTTAGTCCGCACGACGCATTGGATGGGTTGGGATAATTATCGCTACATCTTTGGAAATGCAATGTTTGTCAGCGGTCTTAAAAACTCCCTACTATTTTTATTCATCGTCCCGTTTATCCAGATTGGCGCAATCGTATTGGCGACGCTGGTCAATACCCAATTGCCAGCGATACGCTGGTTCCGTGCGGCTTATTATGTGCCGGTGGTGACCACGGTTGCAGTAGTCGGGATTATGTGGGGATTTATGTTTCACGATCAGGGCGCATTGAATTATGTGCTTCTGAAACTTCACGCCATCAATCAACCGCTGGGTTGGTTATCGGATGACAGTCTAGCGATCTTCTCGATTATGTTTGTCTCCCTCTGGCGCGGGCTCGGTTGGTATATGGTGATGTACTTGGCAGCGTTGCAATCCATTCCCTCTGAGATGCAAGAAGCCGCTGTACTCGATGGAGCAAATCTATGGCAACGGTTTTGGAAGATCACCGTACCCATGCTATTTCCAACCATCATGGTTTGTACCATCATGTCCGTTTTAGCTGCGCTGAAGGCATATCAGGAGGTCGATGTCCTGACACAGGGCGGTCCGATGAATTCAACTTTTACCGCGCTCTACTATGCCTACGATCAGGGTTTAAAACATCTGAAATTGCCACGCGGTCTTGCTGCAAGTTTTGTGATGTCATTGTCTTGCATTGCCATCGCATTAGCCTGCCTGCGCTACTTGAAGCCGAGGCACCGGTGATGTCGCATTCTATCCAGCATCTGTTTAAAATTATTCTTCAATATACGGTGCTAATCGCGTTAGCAGTGCTGTGCGTATTTCCATTCTGGTGGACGCTGGTAGTGGCGGTATCGACTGAGGGCAATATTTTTGAATTCCCGCCCAGCTTTATGCCACAAGCGGTATCAATGGACAATTTTATTGAAGTATTCCGCGTGATCCCGATGATCGCGTTTTATAAAAATTCCTTGCTAATTACCGTAGCGACTGTGTGCTGGAAATTACTACTGTGCTCACTAGCTGCTTATCCGCTGTCACGTATGCGCTTTAGCGGTAGCAAGCTGGTTTTTGGACTGATACTGGCAACCATGATTTTGCCGTCAGAAGTGAATTTTTTGGTGAACTTTATCACTCTGACCAAGATAAGCTTGGTCAATACTTATACCGGTGTGATCTTGCCGAATGTGGTGACCGCGGTATCGATACTGCTGTTGAAACAAGCCTTCGATGAAGTACCACAAGACCTGATTGATGCCGCCAGAGTGGATGGTGCACCGGAGTGGATTATTTTCTGGAAAATCGTTTTGCCATTGATCACGCCATGGTTAGCAACCGTCGGCATTTTGACTGCGGTGGAAGCGTGGAATGACTATATCTGGCCTTCTATCGTAATTAGTAAGCCCGATGATTTTCCTTTGTCAGCAGGTGTGCTGTATCTGCGTGGTACTTACGGTAGCAGTACACGGGTGATTGCTGCGGGCACTATTTTGACGATCGCGCCGGTACTCGTCGCCTTTTTATTTACCCAGCGCTTTTTTATGCGCGGCATGGATGGAGCAGTGAAATGACAAACATAATGACTAACGCAGCGGCAAAAAAAATCGCAGGTCAACTGATCATGATACGTATGCCCGGTACCTCGCTTGATGCAGAGATGGCGCAATTTTTACGTGACAATCATATCCGCGCAGTTTGTCTGTTTCGCCAGAATATGATGGATGCTCAGCAGCTAACTAAGTTCACGGCAGATTTGCGAGAAGTCATGGGGCCAGATGCCTTGATCGGCATTGATCAGGAGGGCGGAGCGGTAGTGCGTTCGACCTGGGTGCCGCAACCGCCCGCTGCAATGTCGTTGGGAGCTAGCGATGATCCTGAGCTATGTCGCGCGGTAGGTGCGGCGGTAGCGCGTGCTGTGAAAAGCCTGGGCTTTAACTGGAATTTCGCTCCGGTACTGGATCTCAATAATAACGTTGATAATCCCGTCATCTCTGAACGCTCATTTGGCTCTGATCCGCAGAAGGCAAGCCGATTAGCAATGGCGTGGATGGAAGGTAGTTTGTCCGAGGGCGTAGCGTGCTGCGTGAAACATTTCCCTGGGCATGGCGACACCAATGTCGATTCGCACCGTGATTTGCCGACGGTCGATAAGTCTCGTGCAGAACTGGATGCGCTTGAGTTTGCACCTTTTCGTATGGCCAAAGACGCCGCGCCAGCGATGATGACGGCACACATCGTGTATCCCGCACTGGATGCCGATTATCCCGCCACGATGTCGAAAAAAATCCTGACCGGTATTTTGCGCGATGAATGGAATTATCAGGGCGTCGTCATTACCGATGGCATGGACATGCACGCGATCGCCGGTCGTTATGGCGCAGGCAAAGCCGCCGTGATTGCCTTGGATGCGGGTGCTGATCTGGTGATGGCCTTAGGCACCAGGGAAACCCAGATCGAGACACTGGCAGCCTTGACTGATGGCATACAAAACGGGCAGATTGACGCGACAGGATTGCAGCAACGTCTGGCACGCGTCACCAGACTAACGCAACGGTATCCATGCCAACAAACGGGGCATCAAATCGCCTATCAAACCGAAGCACAAGATTTGCAATTAATGGCAGAGGGCTGGAAACGCGGATTGACGCCTTACCATAATCCAAAAGCGCCGGTACCCGGCAGTAAAGTCCGCTTGGTGATCAGCGCCAACGTCGTCAGCGACGGCGTCTCGGAAGCGGGTGTCCATTCCGAAAAAGTCAGCGCGATGTTGAGTGAAATTTATGATGTCGATACCGTGCAATTTGATCGGGCGAACGAATTTGACTGGAGCGCATTACCCGATGATGGTCGCTTTACGATACTCGCCTCCACAATCCGTTTGCGTTACAACGATAAAATCCGTCAGGAATGGAAACCGGATTTGCATCTGGTGTTATGGAATCCGTTTCAGTCGCTGGACATTCAATCGCCTGCATTGATTACCTATGGTTTTGCTACGCCAGCGATTGATGCCGTCGCTGCTTGGCTCCGTGGAGATATTCTTGCTGAAGGTAAATTGCCTGTGGTTGGTTTTGACGTTTGAGAAATTTGGTAGCAGGAGTGGTGTGCATGACGCACCCTAATCATTACTTTTACTTGCCCAATAAACATAAGGGGTTACAAAGGAAATGCTGCCACCAGCCGCATGAGTATTGGACATCCGTATTAGGTTTTTGAACTGGCTCTGGATGTTGAATTGCAACTGTTGCAGTCGCCTTTCTTTTGCTTACATTTTCTTTGGCAAAGCAAAGAAAAGTAAGTGGCCGCCGGGTTACTCCCGGCATGTCACTACCAAGTGTAAAAATGTTAGTTCGAGAGGACACCGGAACAAAAATGGCTCAAGTCCAACTACGCAATATCACAAAACACTACAACGACACCAAAGTCATCGAAGGTATCAATCTCGATATCCAAGACGGTGAATTCATTGTTTTTGTCGGCCCCTCGGGTTGCGGTAAATCGACTTTGCTACGCATGATCGCCGGATTAGAAGACATCACGGATGGCGAGCTATTCATTGATGGGGAACGCGCCAATGATATCCCGCCAGCCAAGCGCGGTCTGGCGATGGTGTTCCAGTCCTATGCTTTGTATCCGCATATGTCAGTCTACGACAACATGGCATTCAGCTTGAAAATGGCGGGGCAAAAAAAGCAGCAAGTTGACGATGCCGTTCAGCAGGCTGCTGGCATATTACAGATCAGCCATTTACTACAACGCAAACCAAAAGATCTGTCCGGTGGTCAACGCCAGCGTGTCGCGATTGGTCGCGCGATTGTGCGTCAGCCCAAACTATTTTTATTTGATGAACCACTCTCTAATCTTGATGCCAGTCTGCGCGTGCAGATGCGGATTGAGTTGAGTCGGCTGCATCAGGATTTAAAAACGACAATGATTTATGTGACCCATGATCAGGTGGAGGCGATGACCTTGGGTCAACGTATTGTTGTATTCAATGCTGGAAAAATAGAGCAGCTTGGTACGCCGTTAGCGTTATACGAACGTCCCGCCAATCTGTTTGTTGCAGGATTTTTAGGCGCCCCGAAAATGAATTTTCTGAGTGCGGAAGTGACCGCGCTCAATGGCAAGGATGCGCAGTTAAGCTTAAAAGATGGAACTAGCTTGACCTTGCCTGTGATTACATCACAAGTCGCTATCGGTGATCTTGTTACGTTGGGCATGCGTGCAGAGCAACTAGCTTTACCGCATACAATAAGTGGCTCACCGGAAGCGCCTTTATTGCAGATTTCCATCGATTTTGTTGAACATCTAGGTGATGCCTCAGTGATTTATGGACACCTCGCCAATGCCAAGAACGATCAGCAAAGTCTCTCCATTAAATTGAGTGCGGATTTGTGCGCGATCTTGCCCGCGTTAAAGGCAGGTAGCCAGATCGATGTGGTGATGCCTTTATCCCGTTGCCATTTGTTTGATGCCACAGGGCAGGCTTGTCGTGCTTAAACGTGGCCAAGCTGATGTGATTTGTGCGGCATGCTAGGCAGAAGTAAAAAAAGCGCATTCTGTTTTTTTAGAGTGCGCTTTAGTTTAGTTGATGCTTGCTAGTCTTTAGACCCACTCTGCGATAGCATAATCATACTATTACAGGTACTTTCTGCTCTGCCTCGAATTTTAAAAATCGAGATAAGATCAAGACCGGCACGGCAGAAATCAGCGCCCAGACAAAGAAATTTTTATACCCTAAGGCGATCTGGATATCGCCACTGATCATTTTAAAAATGATGAAACCCAACTGCATAACACCCGATCCCAATGCGTAATGTGCGGTCTGGTATTTGCCAACCGCCACCACCTGCATGATGAATAAAATAATGCCGACAAAACCAAAGCCATAACCAAACATTTCTATACATAGTGCGGTAGTGATGATGCCGAGGTTGCTGGGCAAATTGCTGCTCAAGAAGACAAATACCAAAATAGGCAGGTTCATCGCAATAATGAGATAAGGTAGTGCGCGCTTAAGTCCCAGCCAAGAAGTGAAATAACCGCCGAGTACACTACCTGTTAAAAATGCGATGGTTCCCGCTGTGCCGTACACGATACCGACTTCATCGGTGGTCAAGCCCAAACCACCAAGCTCTTTGGCCTCACGCAAAAATAGTGGCCCTATGGTTTGTACCTGGCCTTCTCCGGCACGGAACAAGATGATGAAAATGATAGCGATCCAGATGCCTGGCTTTTGAAAAAAATCAATGATGACGTCTTTCAGAATCCAGAATGCACCTTTGAGTGAGGTTTTCATCGGCGCATTTTTTGTCCCCGGTAAGGCCCACAAATTGTAGAGCGCAAGCACGATCAGCATCACGCTCAGAATCCCAAAGATGATCATCCATGCATGGGCTGGGTCCATGTGCTTTTCGAGATAGCCGGCCAAATAAACTAAGCCGCCTAAAGAAAAAAATCGAGCGGCGTTAAAAAATGCGCCTTGCCATCCTGCATAAGCAGCCTGCTGTTTATTGCTTAGACTCGCCATATACAAACCATCGCAGGCAATATCGTGAGTCGCGGAGGCAAACGCCACCACCGCGAGTAAGGCAATACTGACCGCGAAATACATGGGTAATTGCAGCGAGAGTGCGACCAGACCCAAGCTTACGCCACCGATGAGCTGAAAAATAACCACGACGGATTTTTTACTACTGGCCAATTCCAGAAATGGACTCCATAAGGATTTGAAGACCCAGGCAGCGCCGATCAGTCCGGTCCATCGCGCGATCTGGTCGTTTGGCATCCCCATACTTTTGTACATCAGGCCCGCGACCAATGCGACGGCATAAAATGGCAAGCCTTGCGCAAAATACAGCGTAGGAATCCAGCGCATAGGATGTCGGTGAGTGGTCTGTTCAGTGCTCATCTTGATGATCTCTCAGGGTTTTCGGCTAGATTATTGTTCTGCTCGCTGCAGCTCGGTTCGGCTCGTAGGCAGTGGAAGAATGCTATCCATTTGTCTCAGCGGACAACATACAAGGCGAGAAATCTCAGGTCAACTGGTTTTGTTTAAATAATGCCACTTTAATTCCACTGGTGTGCTTGATTTAAAAAAATCAGATAAATTCTTTTAATCAATCACAAAAAGTTCTCAATGACGATTAACTCCCCATTTTCGAGTCACGTAATTTGTGGTGTTAATGACGCAGAATCGCCAGATTGGCGAACTGGTATGGTGGTTATTTGATGGGTGCGCTTGATCTGGCTTGATCTGGCTTGATCTGAATTTGATGCTGAAGTTGCTTGCGCAGAGTTTTGTTCTGTTATCTGTGTAATTTCTTAAGTTGAATATACTCCCCATTTTTTATTTTAAAAATGACGTATTGTCCAGTATTCTTCTGGACACTTAAAATATACGTAGTGGGAGTATATTAATTCTATGTGTCTTATGTGGTGTTCTTTGTCTTTAGTCAACGCCCGGGTTTAACCACCAAAGCCACGCCCAGCAACGCGATTGCCATGCCCACAGCGGCGGTGACGGTAAAGCGCTCGCCAAACATGAGCCACGCCATGACCGCAGTGACTGCAGGAACCAGATACATATAACTGGTGACTTTGGTCGCCTCTCCGTTGCGTATCAGGATAAACAGTACCGATATACCGACGCCAGATAAGACAAAAATAGACCATGCCATTGCGCCGAAAAATTCTGGTGTCCAGAGTATTGTCTGGGTTTCCAGCATCAATGCAAATGGCAGCGTTAAGATCAGCGATGCCAAAAACTGGATTACCTGGCCTGTGCGTACATCAAAGGAAGGGCAGGTTTTCTTTTGATACAAGGTGCCGATGGTCATCGATAACAGTGCCATGACTGCCAACGCAATGCTGGCTGCCGATAAATGTACGACAGAGATTTTGTTCGCTACGACCAGACCGACACCGATGATCCCGAAACCTAGACCGATCCATTGTCTGCCTTGCGTTTTTTCTCCAATTGCTGGCCCCAATACGGCGGTCAATATGGGCTGAGTGTTAACGATCAAGGCTGCCAGCCCGGCTGGCATGCCAAGCTTGACTGCGCACCAGACGCCACCCAGATACCCAGCTTGCATCAGCACACCTGCCACCGCAATATGTGGCCAGGCGGATCGTGCAGGCCAGGGCGCCCGCATGGTCACTGCCAGTACTCCCATAAACAGGATGACACCCAAGTACCGCAAGCATAAGAAAGTTAGCGGCTCGGCATAAGGCAGGCCGTATTTAGCAACGACGTAGCCAGAGGCCCAGATAAAAATAAAGATGGCGGGGAGGAAGCGGAGTCGTGAAGATGAATTGATCATACGTAGAGTGGGCTAACAACGCGCTCTGCAGCGAGTTGCCTTAAATAAAGTGACCGCCATAATCTCATAGGAGTGCGCTGATTTTATTTTTTCTATGGATGAAATGAATAGGTTTAATTCTGCACTACACGATGTTTAGACGAAATTATTTCATCGCATTTGATGTAACGCGGCTAAGGCAAAAACGTGCTTAACATTTATTTGCATTATTGTCTTGCCTATTTAACCAAAGTGGAGGAGACGGCGTACAATAATTACATCAATTTTTCTGCATGCCGTGATTTTCATCAGGCTTGATTCTATGTCTCGCACCTGCATTTGCACCTGCATTCAAGCTTATATTCAAGCTTATATTCAAGCTTATATTCAAGCTTACATCAGCACTGATTTTTTGCAGTGTCGACAGCGGTGCTTTGGTCTGACTGATGATACATATGCAACTCTTGAAAAACTTGATGGCAGCTCTCATGAATCTCTTACCCAATAGTTTTAAAAGTCGCCTGGTCGGTTTATTTGGTGGACTAGCGTTGCTGATCGGCGTCCCTGTTTATTACCATGTGAATCACGTGTTTTCTGAGCGATTGATTATCGAACGTGGGAATGCAGTCAGGGATCTGGCAGTTGCGGTATCTGCAGTGCTGACTGCCAATCTGCAAGAGCGGCAAAGAGAGATTGAGTTAATGGCAGGTAGTCCCGTCTTCCGTCGATTGCCATTGTCTAGCAGCGATACAAAAGATGCCGTCAATCGCTTGCGGCGTTCTTACCCTTACTACAGCTGGCTTGGTGTCGCAGACACTGTTGGCATAGTCCAATCTGCCGCTGCCGGTTTGCTAGAAGGTAACAGCGTCGCAGAACGCCCTTGGTTTAAGCGTGGCAAAGAAGGGGCTTATGTCGGCGATCTGCATGAGGCAAAATTATTGGCCAAGCTTTTACCGCAGAGCGAGGGTCAAGGGCCAGTGCGGTTTATCGATTTTGCAGCGCCCGTATTCGATGATAACGGTGTACTGCGTGGGGTACTAGCTGCGCATGCCCATTGGCGTTGGGCGGGTGATGTAATTCGTGTCTTGGAACCGAAAAATGCCCGCATGAATAAACAGGAAATTTTTATCGTGAACGCAGATCATGAAATCATTTATCCAGACCTACCGGAATTGCATGCGCAAAAAATCCCACCACCGGTGTTATCTGGAAAAGATTTTGTGCTGGATAACTGGGGTGGTAACACAGCGTATCTGAGTAGCTCCATCCTCGTCACAGAGGTGATTGCGACACGTCCGCTCAACTGGCGCATTGTAGTCAGGCAACCGGCAGAGATAGCGCTAGCGCCAGTGACTGAATTACGACGTACTTTATTATTATTTGGGATCGTCGCAGCGATTCTTTTTATCAGTAGTATTTATTGGGTCGCTTCCAAAGTCAGCAGTCCGTTGGAGCGGCTGGCAAGCACTGCTAGACAAATCGAGCGCGGTGATGAAAACGCCGTATTAGAATCGAATGCGGGTTCCAACGAACTCCGCGATCTAGTTGATGCATTAAGCGGTATGACGGATCAGCTTTTGTATCGCAAGAGAGCCTTACTAGAGGCAAATTTGTCACTTGAACGCAAAGTCACTGAGCGCACTACAGAGCTGGCTGCCGCCAATCAGGCTTTGCACCATATGGCGCGGCGCGATTTGCTGACCGGACTCGCAAATCGTTTGTCTATCAATGAAACCTTATTCTCCGAGTTTGCCCGTATGCAGCGTACTGGCGTGCCTTATGCCGTATTGATGATGGATATTGATCATTTAAAAAATATCAATGAGCGTTTTGGAGACGAGGCCGGAGATAAAGTATTAGTTGAGGTCTCGGCCATCATCAGACATGCCGTGCGCTCCACCGATGTCGTCGGACGTTTGGGCGGCGAGCGATTTTTCGCTTTATTGCCTGCGGTCGATTTGCCTGCCGCAGTCGCCATGGCACAAAAAATTGTCAATGCTGTCAATCAAACTACATTGCCGGTCGTTGAGCAAGTCACCGTCAGTATTGGTGTCGCAATCGCCTTGACTGAGCATGATAATGACAGCGTCGCCTTATCAGAAGCAGATCAGCATTTGAATGCCGCTAAGCGACGGGGACACAATCAAGTCGCCTACGAATTGCACGATACATGATTAGGCATGATTCCCATGCTAATAATTTGAGGACTCGTGTATGTTCACGGATATTCACGTATATTCACGCATCTTCTCGAATAGATTAGATTTTTTGTTGTTCGGCCAAAGCTGATAATGCAATTACTCGCGCGTACAAAACGGCGACATAGGACTATGTTTGTCGCCTTCGTCATCATGACATGATGGGTGTTATTTTTTAATAGGCTTCATCCCAAGGCATACTCAAGCGCGAGGCGCACTGGATCAAGCCAACCATACTATAAGTTTGTGGGAAGTTACCCCAAAGCTCGCCTGTTTCTGGCGCGACATCTTCTGCTAGCAGACCAAGCGGATTACGATGTGTCAGTACTTTCTCAAATAATTCTCTGGCTTGCACTTTTTCACCAATTTGCGCCAGCGCCAAAATCCACCACAGAGTACAAACCAGGAAAGCTGTTTCTGGTTTGCCGAAGTCGTCTTCTTCATCATATCGCAGCAAAAAATCACCCCGACGTAATACGGTGCCGATCTTATTTACTGTGCTGATAAAGCGTGGGTCAGTCGCCGGTAAGAATTGAAACTCCGCCATGAGCAATAAGCTGGCATCTAAGTGTTCGCCGCCGAAGGTTGAGACAAAACTTTGCATTGCCGGATTCCACGCAGCTTCGCAAATATGGTGATGCATTTTGCTGGCATTACTTGACCAGTAATGTGCACGATCAGCTAGCTTGAGTTGGCCTGCAATACTCGCCAAACGATCGCATGCAGCCCAGCACATGATGCTGGAAAATGTATGTACACGTTTAGAGCCACGTAGCTCCCAGATACCGGCGTCAGGCGTGTTGTAACTGAGGATCGCCTGATCGCCCAGACGTTCCAGATCATCAAATATTTTCCGGTCAGCAGGGCGTGCCAGACGCATATCAAAAAACGCATGAGTACTTGCCATAATCGCGGCACCAAAGACATCGTTTTGAATTTGGTTATACGCAAGATTACCAACCCGGACTGGCCCCATCCCGCGATAGCCAGCCAATGCCGGTGCGGTATTTTCGGTCAGCGTTGCTTCTCTGCGAATGCCATACACTGGTTGCATCGGCGTGTCGCGGGTATCGGCAATGATGTTGAGTATGTAGCCTAAATAGCGCTCCATCGTCGCAGTCGCACCCAACCGGTTTAGGGCATTGATCACAAAGTAGGCATCTCGTAGCCAGCAGTAACGGTAATCCCAATTACGTCCACTATTTGCTGCTTCCGGTATTGAGGTAGTCACGGCGGCAATGATCGCACCGGTATCGTCAAAGGCATTTAGTTTTAAGGTAATGGCAGCGCGGATAACGACATCTTGCCATTCAAATGGGATGGCAAGATTGCGTACCCAGTTCTGCCAATAATCCAATGTCTGTTCATAAAACGAGCGCCCGACATCATGCGGTGATCCGTTCACCGTTTCGTCGGGCCCCATCATGAGTGTGAGGCTATCTTGCAGGAAGAAGGGGCGCTCGGTCAGGATCGCAGAAATTGATGCATCCGTTGTCAGACGCATCGGTGCTTCGCCACCTAGATAGGAAATATGATGGGTACCGCTGCGGACTTCGGCACGTTCGTGACCATAATTGATAGTCGGTCTGATACGTAATGCAATCCGTGGACGACCAGATACAACCCGAATAATTCTGACCAGCATAGAAGGTGAGAACAGGCGGCCATGCATGCGAAAGCGCGGCGCAAAATCAATTACTTCAAAACTATTTCCGGCTGGATCGGCAAAGAGGCTGCTCAAGATGGCGGAGTTTCTTTCATATTCTTGTTTGACCAATACCGCATCTCCTAATTGGATATCGATCAGGCCTGATGCATTTTCAGGATCTTGTTTTTGCAGCAGAGCGCAGCAGATAGGGTCACTATCAAATACCGGAAAACACCACCAGACGATGGACGCTTTTTGGTCAATCAATGCGCTGGTGCGTGAGTTGCCTATTAATCCAAGATTGAGTGTTGACATGCTGAAATTCCTTTGCAAAAATCGTTGATCGGGCAAGCTCATTTACTGCTTAAATATTCTTCCGTCTTCCTGAAACCTCGATAGAGAATTGAGAAATAAGTTGATCCGATTAGTTAGCCGTTTACCTACTTAAATGCCCATCCTTATTCGTACATAAAAAGGTTTTATTTAATATACTCCCCATTAATTTAGTGAAATATGCTCTATTGTCCAGTAATTATATGGACAATTAAATATACTAATAGGGAGTATATTTAATTGGTGAATTAATCGGTCAAGTATTTTGACCGGATTGGTGTCTGCGTTTATGTTTTTCTTTGCGTCCCAATTTATTCCACCAACGGACTCAGCCGCTCATGGCGCTGGTTACATTTTTCCACTTCGGCATCGTTGCTAAACGGGCGATTAATTCGTCCAGTAATCTGACAATATCCAGACGGTGATTCAGATAAAATTCTGCGGCAGTGTCGTCCGAACGCTCTATCCGCAAGCTTAGCCAGTCTTTTCTGTGCATGTTAAAAACATCTTCATCAGTGATATCGTCACCGACATAAATTGCGGTAGGTGCCTGGCAGGATTCACACAAGCGCTGCAAGGCGATACCTTTGTTCGGTGCGCCTGGTGGCAAGAGATTAAAGACACATTTTCCGGTGCCGATATCTGCTTCTGGAGTGACGCGTGCAAATAAAGCGAGCAAGTGTTTTTCGGCCAGTGTGCGATTCGTGGCAAGTCGATAATGTACTGAGAGCGAGTAGGTTTTATTTTCTATCCAGATCCCCGGGTCTATGCTGGAATGCGTTTGCAATGCCACGTTTAATCGGGCTTCCCACTCATTGCAAAGTGCTTTGTAATGTTCAGCATCTATCGTCTCACCGGGCAGTCCTTCTATCCCATGATTGCCGATCACATAGTCCGGCACAAATGCGAGCCGGGTACAAATATCCGCAATCGAGCGGCCCGTGATAATCGCAATCGGTGCGTACTCCGATAGGATGGTTAGCCGCCGCAATACAGGAGCCGGCAAACTGGCCTTGTCTGGTTGCGTCACGATAGGCGCTAAGGTGCCATCAAAATCAAACGCGCATAGCATGCCAGGTCTGACGATGTCGTTGAGCCTGTGCATACCTTGATCAAAGAATGAAGTTAACATTATTCCCTTTACTGAACGCGGCGCAATGATGCGCGGCTATGTGAGTGAATTTTAGACATTACCCGTTCGCGCTGACGCAGGCGGGCGGCGTCCAGCAGCATGTGACCCGCCCAGCGATAGACATTAAAATCTTTGACCATTGCACGCATACTGCGCATCCGCTCTCTCTGCTCAATTTGTGGCATACGTAACGCCCGGTAGAGTGCATCTGCGCCTTGCTCAATATGATATGGGTTGATGATCAGAGCTTCATGTAGTTCTCGGGCGGCACCGGTAAACTGGCTGAGTATCAATACACCTTGCTCATCCATTCTGGCAGCGACAAACTCCTTGGCGACGAGGTTCATACCATCATGCAAACTCGTGACCATGCAGACATCGGCAGCCCGGTAATATGTGGTTAGTTCGTCCTGCTCGTGATGCTCCGCTTTAAGGATAATCGGTGTGTAATCAGCGCTAGAAAACCGTTGATTAATCTTATCCATCAAGGCTCTTACCCTCGTTTCAAAATTTTGGTATTCCTCCAATGAAGACCGGCTTGGTGCCGCGATCTGTAAGAAGGTAAATTTGCCCACGAGGTCCGGATGCATTTCCAGCATTTTTTCTACCGCTGCAAAGCGTTCAACAATACCCTTGGTATAGTCGAGCCGGTCAACGCCGATGCCGAGTAACTGATCGGGTGCTAACGATAGTCGTTTTCTGATTTCAGCACGAGATTCCTCGACTGTCAGAATATCGGCGGTATCGTCTTCTGGCCATGCAATCGAAATCGGATAGTTCTCAACTTGTGTGAGTTCGCCCCGGCATGTGATGGTAGAGGCTTCGGTTTCTATTCGTGTTTCTAAATATCGATCGACGGTTTCCAGAAAATTTTTGCGATGGAAGGGGGTATGAAATCCCAGAATCGTACTGCCCAATAATCCGTCAAGGATTTCTTCACGCCATGGGCAAATGCCGAACGATTCGGAGTTGGGCCAAGGTATATGCCAGAAGGTAATAATGGTCGCTTTGGGAAGAACATCTCGCACCATACGTGGCAATAAGGCGAGGTGATAATCTTGTACCAGCACAACAGGGTCGTCCCTGCTGACCTCCTGAATGACTGCATCCGCAAAGCGCTGATTGACTGCAACATACTGATCCCAATCAGAAGAGCGAAACACCGGTCGCACGTGTGCGATGTGGCATAGCGGCCATAAACCTTCGTTTGAAAAGCCGTAGTAGTATCCTTTTTCTTCCTGCTCCGTTAACCAGACGCGCCGCAAGGTGTAGCTAGGGTTTTTGGGCGGCACTTTGACATGATCTTTACTATCAACTGTTTGCCTGTCACCAGATCCGCTACCATGCGCAATCCAGGTACCCGAGCAGGCTCGCATTACCGCCTCTACCGCAGTTACCAGACCACTGGCCGGACGTTTAACGACGATGCCGTTGGGTGTTTCTGTATGGATATATGGTTCTCGGTTAGACACCACTAGTACCTGATCGCCCGCCAAATCAACTTGTAGTAGCGACTTCAGTTTGTCTGGTGTCCATAATTGAGAAGGCGATTCTTGCCCGCGACGCTCCTGGCGATATTCATGTAGTAAGGATTGCAGGTCGCCCATCAGGGGTTGCATTTCTGACGGTGTTTTTTCTTTTATGCTTGACTCTGTTTTTGGTAGCAATTCACCGCGCAAAATACTTTTGACACTGTTCATCCAACCCAAAAAACTGATGTGTGCAACCAGTACGGTGATGAATGAAATCACAATCGCTAACAAGACAAAAATAATGATGGCGTATTTTTTTGTATCTGCGCTGCGTCGCTCAATAAAGCTCATATCGTGTACTAAGATGAGCTTGCCAAGTAAGGTACCGTCTTGCATTAATTCGCGCTCAGAGATGTGTACCGTCCCTTGCGGTAAGCGCAAGAGTGAGCGATTCGGACCTTGCGACTTTAGCCCATCTCTGCATCCGATAGAGTCTGGATAAGTTCTGGTCTTGTATAGCAATTTGCCATTGTCATCGCAGAAGCCCAGTGCATATAAACGTTCATCTTCAATGGCACGATCAAACAATTGATCGATCCGTTTTTTAGCGCCTGCCGGTACGTATTCGAGTAAAGGATCTTGTAAAGCATTGGCTAATGATTGCGAGCGAATTTCTAGATCACGGACAAACCAACGTACGGTCAAATCATCCATCAATGGAACGACAATATAGGCAAACATCGCCAGCACCAATGCCAGCGGAACGACGAAGCGAAAAGATAGTTTTAGTGAACGTAATTTCATCAAATGACCTTTATGTCGATCTTTATGTAGAATTTTCTATAGGGTTTTCTATACCGTAGAAGGAATTGGATTTAAAACGCCGAGGTTCATGTCGCGATTCGGGCCGTGATTCATACCGGGTGATACGACATGCAATGTCCTGGTTGGGTAGGCAAAACTGACACCGAGAGAGCGGAACTGTTTCAACAGCGCCAGATTGATGGCTTGCTGAATATCCATATAGGCGTTGTAGTCTGGATCGAGCACGTAATACACCACCTCAAATTGCAGTGCTCCGTCTGCGTAAGATTTGAAGTGCGCGCGGTCAAACCGGATATTGAACTGATGACCCGTGACGATTTTTTTTGCGATTTCTGGAATTCGTTCTATCTGCTCCAGTGGGGTTTCGTAAGCAATCCCAAATTTAAATACGACGCGTCGTTCTTGCATGCGCTTGTAATTACGAATTCTGTTTTTTAGTAACTCGGTGTTCGAGAAAATAATTTGTTCGCCGCTCAGGCTGCGCAAGCGTGTCGTTTTCATGCCTACATATTCGACCGTTCCCATGTAGCTATCGACCACAATAAAGTCGCCGATCACAAACGGTTTGTCGAGCGCAATAGAAACAGAAGAAAAGATGTCGCCCAGAATATTCTGGACTGCCAGAGCCACGGCAATACCGCCTATACCGAGACTGGCGACTAAAGTGGACACGTTGAATCCAAGATTGTCCAAGATAATTAAGGTGGCGATCATCCACAAGATGATCCGACCGACCATTCCTGCCAAGACTAAATGGGTGGCGCCATCGGGATTGTTTTCTCTTTGTCGTAAAAATGCGTTATCGGCAATCAGACTAATGATGCGTGTTCCCCATAAGGCAATTTGGGTGACAAGAATGATGATCCAGGCGAAATGCAAACCGCGATCAATGCGGGTCGGAAAATCGAGCTGACTGATACCTGCAAGTAAGGAGATTCCGATTAAAAACGGTAAGCGGGTCGCTTTTACTATGTGTTCGACATAGCCTAAAAAATGTAATCGCTCTTTCAGTTTTAAGCGTTTAAGCTGGTGTGTTGCAAACGCTTTAAGTAGCAGCAGGGCGACCAACGTGAGCAAAAATACAGTGACAGCGAGCGTCAAATCATAAGATGTATATTCAAATGAAAACATAGCGATCCTTTGTGTAAAGGCAGGATGTCGTTGATTTGCAAACGATATGCATAAGCAATACCTGCAATGCCAGCGATTGGTGCTTAGTTATTCGTGACGCGTCATCAATAGAAGAGACGCAGCGGTGTTGATCGTTAGCGGCGTAGAGCAAGATCAACGTCATTTGCCGTGTGTTGCCAGGTTGCGCAGATCAATATTGGGTGCTGATGCAGTCCTGCAGTGGCGGCGTAAAGTATTGTTATTCCAAGAAGAGTTGTATTTTATTTAAGAAAGTAGATAGGTCTTTTTAACCTTTTGCTACGTTAATGGAAAACGATTATAGCAAAATATATTTGGACAAATGTAATTTGCCGAAGTGCAACAGTTTGGATGGAGTAGAATTGATGCAAAAATAACATCTTTATACTCATCGTTACGCCGAGTAGAGATGAAAAAAATGGCTACCCGCCGAAGCGAGTAGCCATTTGTTTTGGAGCCGAGAGTTAAGCTGAATTTCCTACATTGCTGGATTAATTAGCAATGCATTTCTCAGAAAACTGACGCTAGCTTTTTAAGCCAGATTAGCCGCCGCAAAATCCCAGTTCACCAAAGCCCAGAATGCTTCCAGATATTTTGGACGTGCATTGCGGTAGTCGATGTAATAAGCGTGTTCCCACAGATCACAAGTGACTAATGGTGTGTCTGTCGTAGTCAATGGCGTAGCCGCGTTAGATGTGTTGACGATATCTAATGTGCCATCAGCTTTTTTGACCAGCCAAGTCCAGCTAGAACCAAAATTACCGATACAGGATTTAGTGAAGGCTTCTTTGAAGGCATCAAAGGAGCCCCATTTCGCATTGATTGCATCAGCTAAGGCACCGGTTGGAGCACCGCCGCCGTTTGGCTTCAGACCGTTCCAGTAGAAAGTGTGGTTCCAGATTTGAGCGGAATTATTGAAGATACCAGTAGAAGATTTTTTGACGATTTCTTCCAGGCTAGCATTTTCAAATTCAGTACCTTTGATCAAATTATTTAAATTCGTGACATACGTCTGATGATGCTTACCGTAGTGGTATTCCAGAGTCTCTTGAGAGATATGCGGTGCGAGTGCATCCAGTGCATAGGGCAGTGCCGGTAGGGTATGTTCCATTTTGCATCCTTTGTTGTTCGTGGTTCGGGGGAAAACCCCCATTGTAATAGCTTCGCGTCAAGCTTGCATCTTCCTATTTTATTGTTAATAAATCAGATGGTGAGAGGGAAAATTGTTCCCAATATAGTGTTCAATAAGGGAGCCAATAGTGCATCAAAGAATGCGCGTAAAAAATTGCCAAGGAGAACATTAAAACTTGATTTGTAAGTATATGTAAAGAATTTGTAAGAATTTGAAACCGATTGGTATCTGGCTGCGTATCTCTATCTGACTGCCAAAATCACGAGCAGATCAACAGAAAACGTATCCTTATTTACTATCTTGCCTACAAACCATTAGGAAAATGTTATGAAAACTTCTTTACGCTTATTATCCGGCGCGGCACTCATCTCCTCTTTGGCCGCTTGCAGTTCTATGAGCTCTATGATGAAAGCACCAGATGCGCCTGCCGCAGTTGCTGTACCTGCAGGCAATAAACTGGTCATGATGGCGGTTGGTGCTGGCGATCTGACGTATGAATGCCGCGTAAAAGCAGCGATGCCAGGTGCTTATGAGTGGGTGTTTGCTGGACCGACTGCCGTGTTGTCAGATCAAAGCGGTAAAGCGGTGGGCAAATATTATGCTGGCCCGACTTGGGAAGCCAATGACGGTAGCAAAGTCACTGGTAAGCAATTGGCGGTGACCCCGGGCGCAGCCAATGCGATTCCTTTGCAATTGGTTAAAGCTAATCCATCTATGGGTAATGGTGCGATGACTGATATCAGCTATATCCAACGTCTAAATACGATGGGTGGCATTGCGCCATCAGATAGCTGTGCTGCTGCCAATGTTGGCGCTAAAAAGTTGGTCAAGTATCAAGCAGATTATTACTTTTACAAAGCGATGTAATCGAGAGATATTGCGACCAATCATGGTCGCGATATAAAGTGCGCTTTGACGATCATGTAGTGGCGGCATTTGAAAAATCCATTTGCCGCTGTACTTTGGGGATGCCGCTGGCATCCCTTTTTTTGTCGATATGGTTTGCTGGGGATGTATAAATAAATCAGCTCAATTAAACCCAGATTTTCCATTAGACCGCTACCACTTCGCAAAAAACGCAGATGGCGTGCGGTCTTCAGAGGGATAACACCACCGCGATTTGAGTGGCAGCGCTAAAGCGACAATTGCACCTTTGGCGAACTGCCTGGCGTTGTCGCTCCTCCTAGCAAGATGCAGCTTGCGTTGTCGTCGCGTCTAGCCAGTCAGTTCGCCAAAGGCACACTTGTCGCTGTTCCAATGGAAAATCTGGGTTAAAAATTAATCCAGACTTGGTTGCACGCCATTCACGCTGATCTCAGTCGTCCCGTCAGCCAATCGCACTGTAATCTGGCTATTCGGATGCAAGTCCTTACCAGAGCGTATTAGTTTGCCTTTACGGTCACTCAAAATAGCGTAGCCGCGCTCCAGTGTTCTTTGTGGATTGAGCATTTCTAGCTGCGCTTTTAAGCCCGCCAGCGCTACTCTTTGAGTACCCGTCTGATGCTTAAAAGTGGTGCTCAACCTGCGTTGTGATTCTTGCAAATTGGCCCGATATGCCTGCATGTCTGGCCGATTGCCTTGAAGCCGGGTTCGTAATTGATGCCAACTGGCATGGGCCTGCTGGCGTGGGATTGCACTGGCAAATTTGAGACGTTGCACAGCACTTTCGAGAGCTAATTTTTTCGCTTTGATGGCGTTGATCGGACTCACTAAACGCCGTGTCAGCCAATCGACATTCTGGTTTTGATTCGCCAGTTGTCTTTGCATTCCCCTTTGCAGATGGATGCGGTATTGCAGCAGCGTTTCCAGCCAGTCTTCACGCGGTGCTGCCGCTAATTCAGCCGCTGCCGTAGGAGTAGCCGCACGTACATCGGCGGCAAAATCGGCAATGGTGAAGTCAGTTTCATGGCCCACGCCGCTGATTACAGGCATCGCGCAATGGCTGATTGTGCGCGCCACGATTTCTTCATTAAATGCCCATAAGTCCTCAATACTTCCGCCGCCGCGACAGACCAGCAGCACATCACATTCTTCACGCGCCGAGGCGGTAGCAATTGCTTGCGCAATTTTATTTGCCGCACCTTCGCCTTGTACTGGTGTAGGGTAAAGGATGACGTTGACATGCGGCGCGCGTCGTTGCAGCGTGGTCAACACATCGCGCAATGCCGCCGCTTGCGGACTACTGACAATCCCTATCGTTTTAACAAAATGCGGAATAGGGCGCTTATGCTCTGGATCAAACAGACCTTCTTTTGCCAGTTGTGCTTTTAACTGCAAAAAAGCTTCGTACAAATTACCCACGCCGGCGCGACGGATTGCTTCTACATTTATTTGATAATCGCCGCGCGGGGCATACAAACCGACCAATGCGCGGACTTCAACTTTATCGCCCTCGCGCGGCATAAAGTCTGCGTATTGCGAGCGGCCACGGAACATGACTGCCCGCACTTGTGCCTGCGCGTCTTTTAGCGTGAAGTACCAATGTCCAGAGGTGGCGCGGGTGAAATTAGATATTTCGCCGGAAACCCACGTCAGTGGGATGTTTCGTTCTAATAATTGCGCAACTGCTTGGTTTAGCGCCGATACTGTGATTACAGATGGCGTCAATATTGGAGTTTCAGTACGGGATTCTGGATTCATAAAGCTGAGCAAGTCAAAAGCTGTCCACAGAGGGAAGGGTTGGTCATCAGAATGTCATTAAGTGTTAATGATGTCAAAAATATTTCCCGAGTCTTTCTTAAGTCATTGATTTTAAAAAGAATATTATTCTTAGTAAATTGCGGTGAAAAAAAGAAAATCCTTATAAATCAAGGACTTTAGCGAAGCTTCTTGATCTTGTTCACAAACTTATCCACAGTATCAGCGGGTACTTATATCTTGTTATACAAAAATAGTATGGCGATTTGATTGGACATCAATTAGCTTGATCTGCTGCCTATTTTATTTGCAGTAAGCTAATATTTAATGAAAACAATGACTTAGCGACAATCACCGGGTTTGTGCACAATCTTATCCACAAAATGTGTGCAGAAATAGTCGCTACCTGTGAATAAGTAGATGTCGAAATCCAGTTGCGCTTAAAACTTAAGCAAAAAGGGTCATATTATCCTGTTTGCTCAATTTAAAGGCATGTTCTATATCGCTATAAAAATCATGGACTTGGCGTTATTCACAAAGCTTCTTCACAGTCTTATCCACAAAATATGTGCAGAACCTGGGTACGATCTGTGAATTTGCGGCTTACGAACGATAACCGGGCGTAAGTAAGTGGTTTACCCACAAAAACATCAATTTGCCCGTTAATTAAGCAGCAAGTTAATTAGCTTATAAATCAGCCACTTAGGGTTATCTGCTTGCCTTGTTCACAATGTTATCCACATTAACTGTGCAGAACTTATCTCGTTTTGAGATTGCTTACGCCATCAAAATTGCGGATAAGCCGCTGCTTAATTCTGTAGCAGCAAGATAAAACTGATTAAAATCAAAAGCTTAACAAGCTACCCCAGAGTTATCCACAATCTTGCACACAGAATTTGTGCAAAACTATCTTAACTTCACGACCGGACGACACTATCGGATTGTCTAAAAGATAATTTAAGATTTTCGCCAACGATACTTGCTCGCAAGCAGACAACGCGCTACATTGCGGGGTTAGATGCTTTCCCTCCACACATTACAAATCCAGGACTAAGGAGTCACTTTTGTTTGCCATTATTCAAGCGGCTGGCTGGCCTATTTACCTTTTGTTAGTCGCGTCGATTATCGCGCTGGCATTAATTATCGAACGTACTTTGTCCCTGCGCCGTCAGCGTATTTTGCCGCGCACCTTGCTGGATGAAGTGATCCGCGTGTATCACGCTGGCAAAATCAAGCAGGAGGTGATTGATCAATTGTCCAATAACTCTCCATTGGGAAAAGTGCTGGCGGCTGGTTTGCGTAATGTCAACGCGCCCCGTGAAGTCATGAAAGAGTCCATTGAAGAAGCTGGTCGTGGCGTAGCGCATGAATTAGAACGCTTTTTGACGACGCTGGGCACGATCGCATCGTTGGCGCCGTTAATGGGCTTGTTCGGCACGGTGGTCGGTATGATCGAGATTTTTGGCTCGCAAAATGCCTCCGGCGCCAATCCAGCGCAATTAGCTCATGGTATTTCTGTGGCTTTGTACAACACCGGTTTTGGCCTGATGATTGCGATGCCCGCCTTGATTTTTTATCGTCATTTCCGCGCACTGGTCGATAGCTTGGTGGTCGATATGGAGCAGCAGGCGGTGAAATTTGTTGATACCGTACACAGCGCGAGAAAATAATGAATTTCCGCAAAGGTCAGGGGCGAGAAGACCCCGAAATCAATTTGATCCCTTTCATCGACGTGTTGCTGGTAATTTTGATTTTTTTGATGGTCACGACGACATATAGCCGTTTTACAGAATTGCAAATCACCTTGCCGACGGCAGATGCAGAAAAAGCGCAAGACAAGCCGAATCAGATCGATATCGGGATTGATGCCCAAGGTCGCTACAAAATCAATAATCAGCCAGTGTCGTTTTTAGATACGGCGACATTGGCAGAAGATTTAAAACAAGTAGTCACGGCGATGGATGCAGGTAAAACGGGTACCAAAGTTGATCCAGTAATCATCATTAATGCTGACCGGGCTACTACCCATCAATCAGTGGTGGACGTATTAGAGGCTGCGAGGATCGCTGGTTTGGCGAAAGTGACCTTTGCCGCACAGGCGTCTGCTAAGTCCAAATAATCACGAAGTAGTCAATCAGCGTCATCAGGCTCAATATATTATTGCTAGCTGTGTATTGATATGAGAAATGGTGGAGTATCTTAGTTAGATGCTCATTTGTCCAAACGGTACTTGGACAATCCCCTTCGTGATGCTGGTACTGGTAAGGAGTATGTTTCTATACATTCTTGCTTTAACCTGATTGCTTATTTCTCTGGAGTACTTTCCTTGCGTTCAATGCTCGAAGCCGTTTTGATGCGCGCCTGGCAGCGGCGTGGTTTACTCGCCTGTTTGCTATGGCCGATGGCTAAATTGTTCCAGATGCTGGTGAGTTTTCGTTTTGGTCTGATCATGATGGGCTACAAACCGCAAACACGTCTAGCAGTGCCGGTCGTCGTGGTTGGTAATATTTTTGTCGGTGGTACCGGTAAAACGCCACTGGTCATTTTTTTAGTGCAACAATTAAAAGCGGCTGGTTGGACGCCGGGCGTGATTTCCAGAGGTTATGGCGCACAAGCGGACAGCATTACCGAGGTGAAGGCAGATTCCTTAGCGCACATTGTTGGTGATGAGCCTTTGCTGATCCACCTGCGTACGCAATCCCCAGTGGTAGTCGGACGGCAGCGTGTGTTGGCTGCGCAGACGCTGCTGGCATTGCATCCGGCAACAGATGTAATCATTTCTGACGATGGCTTACAGCATTACGCCCTCGCCAGAGATGTTGAAATTGTGTTGTTTGATCAACGTGGTGCTGGTAATGGCTGGATGTTGCCTGCTGGACCTCTGCGAGAGCCGGTGCACAGACGTCGTGATGTGACGGTATTAAATGCACCGCCAGAATTCACACCGTCCGGCATCGGCCAATCCTTTGTCCGCATGCGCTTAGTGCCAGAACAAATTTATCAGCTTGGAAACATCGAGCATCAACAAAGCTTGCTTGCCCTCAGCGCCAGCAAGCTGAAAATCACCGCCGCTGCAGGTATTGGCAATCCACAGCGTTTTTTTAGCATGCTGCAAACCGCTGGCGTGGAATGCGCGACGCTGGCTTTGCCTGATCACCACCCGTTCACTACGACAAGTTTTGCGAAGATAGATGCCGACATCATCCTGATGACAGAAAAGGATGCAGTAAAATGTCGGCAAATCCCTGCATTGCAACAAGATGCCCGACTCTGGGTAGTGCCAGTCGATGCGCAACTCGATGCTGCTTTTGTCGCAAATATAATTCAACTGATTTCGGAGAAACAACATGGACGCACGCTTGCTTGATGTCTTGGTCTGCCCTTTGTGCAAAGGCCCGCTGGTGTACGACAAGCCAGCAAAAGAATTGATCTGTAATGCAGACAAACTGGCTTTCCCTATTCGTGACGATATTCCTATCATGTGGGTAGATCAGGCACGTCAGTTGCCTGCTTTTCCACCTGTCTGAACGGGCTTGTAAGATGAGTTTTAGTGTCATTATTCCAGCGCGTTTAGCGTCCAGCCGCTTACCTAATAAACCTCTGGCAGATCTGGGCGGCAAGCCGATGGTGGTACGTACCGCTGAGCGTGCCATGCTATCCGGCGCGTCGCAAATTATCGTAGCGACCGATCATGCTGACATTCTGGCGGCTTGCCGTGAGCATGGCATACCAGCCTGTATGACCCGCAGCGACCATCCCTCCGGCACTGACAGGATTGCTGAAGTATCAGCATTGTTGGGCTTGGCGGCGGATGCAGTCGTAGTCAACGTGCAAGGCGATGAGCCTTTGATCGACCCGGCTTTGATTGCGGCGACTGCCGCGCTTGTTACTACGCAAGTCCCCATGGCAACCGCCGCGCATCCTTTGCATGACGTGGAGGACGTGTTTAATCCCAATGTCGTGAAAGTTGTGCTGGATAAGTTTGGTCGAGCGCTGATGTTTTCGCGTGCAACTATCCCTTGGCATCGTGATGCTTTTGCTTTGAATCGTGATGTGTTGCCGACCGGTTACGCACCTTTGCGACACATTGGCTTGTATGCATACCGCAATGATTTTCTATTGGCCTATCCCAATCTGGAAGTTTCTCCGCTTGAACAAATTGAGGCCTTAGAACAACTGCGGGTCTTATGGAACGGTCATGCGATTGCAGTTCATGTCACAGACACCAGTCCTGCTCCCGGTGTGGACACGCCAGAGGATTTGATTCGTGCAAGACAATTCTATTGAGATGCCGAAAAATCGATCTGTTTCGCGTTCAATAACAGAATTGATCGTGTTTTCAGAATCGATAGAATTGGCCAGCGAAATGTGCGAATTGCATGAAAATACTTCGCTGCGCAGCTGATTTCATGGCAAAGCATCAATAATATAAAAAATTGTGGTAAGTTTCGTGAAAAGATACTGTGATATTAGTAGTGCTGCATTTGAATAAAAATAGAATTGAATCAAAACCGATTCAGCAACATTGCTGCAAGGGATTTGGTTCAGTCTTAAAAAATAACAGGCACGGCAAATATCTCTTCAGTACAAAAAAATACGGCATCACGACCTCGGGTTGGGATGTAACAGGATACAAAAAATTCAAACTCGTCTTTAGGAAATAACATGCGTCTTATTTTGTTAGGAGCGCCTGGTGCCGGTAAAGGTACGCAGGCCAATTACATCAAGGAAAAATTCAATATTCCCCAAATTTCGACCGGCGATATGCTACGTGCTGCGGTCAAGGCCGGCACACCTTTGGGCTTGGCTGCCAAAGCGGTGATGGATGCGGGTGGCTTGGTATCGGACGACATCATCATCGGTCTGGTAAAAGATCGCCTGAAAGAATCTGATTGCGCTAACGGCTATTTATTTGATGGTTTTCCACGCACTACGCCGCAAGCGGACGCAATGAAAGACGCTGGCGTTGTCATTGATTACGTTTTAGAGATCGCAGTACCGGACGATGCCATTATTGATCGTATGAGCGGTCGCCGTGTGCACCCGGGTTCTGGCCGTGTTTACCATGTCAAATACAACGCGCCAAAAGTAGAAGGCCGTGACGATGTCACTGGTGAAGAACTGATCCAGCGTGATGACGACAAAGAAGAAACTGTCAAAAAACGTTTGAGTGTGTATCACGAACAAACTGAAGTACTTGTCAGCTATTACGGCGACTGGGCAAAATCAGGTCAGCCAGGTGCGCCAAAGTATCGCAAAATAGTTGGCATTGGACCAGTAGAAACCATCAGAGACAGTGCCTTTGTCGCACTCTCAGAATAAATAAAAGCGGACAAGATTGTCCGCTTTTTTCTTGTCAACCGCCCCCAGACAAATCTTCCTCTAAAAACGGGCCACGGATAAGTTGTAACGACTAAGTTGTATGGATTCAGTTCTAAGGATTCAGCTCTAAAGGTTCAGCTCTAATGATTGAGTTTTGCAGCACCTTGTAGCCATCACTTTTTGATGCCGACACCGATCACATTACGCAGCATTACGCGCCACGTATGACGTATCAAGCATTATCAAGAAGTGAGATTTGTCGTTGTTTTACTTTTTCACCGTTTTATCTCATCACGATTTTTTGTGATCTGTTTTGCTCCATGTTTTTGCTCTGTCTTAGTTTCAGTTCTATTCTCTATTTTTGATACTTACCGAACTTACGATAATTACATAGGGCAATTTTGCACTTGGTAGTTGACGCTGCCCATGCAAAAGAAGCCCATAACAATTGGAGGAGTCAATATGTCTACAAACTTATGGTACGTCATTGCATGCGGTATCGTCGCCGTGGCCTATGGTCTGGTCTCGCGTAGCTGGATTTTGAAACAAGATGCGGGCAACCCTCGCATGCAAGAAATTGCTGCTGCAATACAGCAAGGTGCAGCAGCATATCTGGCCCGGCAATACCGAACCATTGCGATGGTTGGCGCTGTATTGTTTATTGCCATTGCGGTTGCACCCGGTTTGGGTCTAATGACCGCATCAGGGTTTTTAGTGGGTGCTGTGTTATCTGGCGCATGTGGTTTTATCGGGATGAATGTCTCGGTACGTGCCAATGTCCGCACGGCGCAAGCAGCAACTAAAGGCATTAATGAGGCTTTGGATGTCGCGTTCAGAGGCGGCGCAATTACCGGCATGCTGGTGGTCGGTCTGGGCTTGCTGGGTGTCACTTTGTTTTACTGGTTGCTGGTGGTTTCCGCCGCAGGCCACCCTGAGCTTGTGTTGTCTCAGCATGATGTACTTAAACCGCTCATCGGTTTAGCATTTGGCGCTTCGCTGATCTCTATTTTTGCCCGTCTTGGCGGCGGCATTTTTACCAAAGGTGCCGACGTCGGTGCTGATCTGGTTGGTAAGGTGGAGGCGGGCATACCGGAAGACGATCCTCGTAATCCCGCCGTGATTGCCGACAACGTGGGTGACAACGTGGGCGACTGCGCAGGCATGGCAGCCGATTTGTTTGAAACCTATGTCGTGACCTTAATCGCCACGATGTTATTGGGTGCCTTGATTGTTCCCAATGCGACAAGCGAGGCCATTGTTTATCCGCTGATGTTGGGTGCCGTCTCAATTCTGGCGTCGATCGTTGGCTGCTCTATGGTCAAAGCCAAGCCCGGCAAAAAAATCATGTCCGCTTTATACACGGGCTTGTGGTGGGCGGCGGGTTTATCACTGATCGGGTTTGCTCTTGTAACGTGGCAGATCATGCCTGCAGATATGCGTGTGCCGATGATGGGCTCTACCGTGATCGGGATTGTGCTGACTGGTTTAATGGTCTACATCACCGAGTATTACACCGGTACTGATTTTGCCCCGGTCAAACATATCGCCCAGGCATCGACCACCGGGCATGGTACCAATATCATCGCTGGTCTTGGCGTCTCAATGAAATCCACTGCCTACCCAGTGCTGGCAGTCTGCGCCGCGATTTTGGCCTCCTATTGGCTGGCGGGCTTGTATGGGATTGCGATTGCCGCGACTTCGATGCTGTCGATGGCGGGCATTATCGTAGCGCTGGATGCTTATGGCCCAATCACCGATAACGCAGGCGGCATTGCCGAAATGTCAGAGATGCCAGCATCAGTGCGGGCAATTACCGATCCATTAGATGCAGTCGGCAATACCACTAAGGCAGTCACCAAAGGCTATGCAATCGGTTCTGCTGGTCTGGCAGCGCTGGTCTTGTTTGCTGATTACACGCATGCGTTGGATTCGGTCGGTAAAAGTACCTCGTTTGATTTATCGAACCCGCAAGTGATCGTCGGCCTGTTTATCGGTGGCCTGATCCCTTACTTGTTTGGTGCCATGGCGATGGAAGCAGTAGGGCGTGCAGCGGGTGCTGTGGTGGTAGAAGTGCGCCGCCAGTTTAAAGAGATCAAAGGCATCATGGATGGCACTGGCAAGCCAGAATATGACAAGGCTGTGGATATGCTGACGACCTCCGCCATCAAAGAGATGATCGTGCCGTCGCTGTTGCCAGTCATCGTCCCCGTGCTGGTGGGCTTGCTACTCGGGCCAGCGGCCTTGGGTGGTTTGCTGATGGGCACGATCGTGACAGGACTGTTTGTCGCGATTTCCATGACTACCGGTGGCGGCGCCTGGGACAACGCTAAAAAATATATTGAAGACGGACATCATGGCGGCAAAGGTTCGGAGGCGCATAAAGCAGCGGTCACGGGCGATACGGTCGGTGATCCTTACAAAGATACAGCGGGTCCCGCGATCAATCCTCTGATCAAAATTATTAATATCGTGGCGCTGCTGTTGGTACCTTTGTTGCCAAGTTCGGCACCTTTTGTACCGCATGCTGCCGGTACGCCAAATGCATCTCACGCAGCAAATGTAGCTGTCAGCCAGTCTGTGGTGATACCAGCCAAGATAGCGACTAAGCTGGTCGCAGCAGACGCTGGCACCAAAAGCAAACTCTAAGACCTGAAGAAACGCAGATAAATTCGATATACATTGATTGCAATGATCACTTTATCTGCGGTTTATTTTAACGACCTGATTAAGTTGTAATAGATATACTCATGGTAAGTATATTTAGGCGTCCATATAATCATTGGTCTTTAAGGAAATTTTCGTTAAAAAGTGGGGGAGTATATTGAATTCCTTCATTTTTAACTTATTGTCAAATGGTAGATTTCTGGCTACCGGCTTGTATTTTAATCAGACTTTTGTCTAAGCTAGCTCTGTTTTGCTGGAATAAAATTGAGTACAATGTTGCCGTAATGACGTTTACGTAAACGTCAATTTACGCGTTAATGTAAGCGTTAATGTAAGCGTCAATCTGGGCCTAAATTCCAACCTCAATCAACGTCAGTAAAACGACCCACATCCCAAAAAGAGAGACAACAAATGCAAATTCAAAATAGCGTATTCATCATCACCGGCGGTGCTTCAGGTCTGGGCGCAGCGACTGCCCGTATGATCGTTGCCAATGGCGGCAAAGTGGTGCTGGCCGATGTCCAGGTTGAGGCGGGTGAAAAACTAGCCGCCGAGTTACAAGGTCAGTTCGTTAAATGCGACGTCACGTCCGAAGCCGATGGCCTGGCAGTCGTTGCCGCCGCAACCGCGATGGGTACTTTGCGCGGGCTGGTCAACTGTGCAGGTGTAGCGCCCGCGATCAAAACGGTCGGAAAAGATGGCCCGCATCCGCTGGAGATTTTTCAACGTGTCGTCAACATCAATCTGATTGGTACCTTCAACATGTGCCGTCTGGCCGCCGATGCGATGGGCAAGACAGACGCAGCAGAGCACGGTGAGCGCGGTGTGATCATTAACACAGCATCGGTTGCCGCATACGACGGGCAAATCGGTCAGACTGCTTATGCCTCTTCCAAAGCTGCTGTGGTCGGTCTAACCTTGCCAATGGCGCGTGACTTGTCCCGCAGTGGCATCCGCGTGATGACGATTGCCCCAGGTATTTTTGAAACACCGATGTTGTTAGGCATGCCGCAAGAAGTGCAAGACGCTTTGGGCAAAATGGTACCGTTCCCACCACGCCTCGGTAAGCCTGACGAATATGCGCATCTGGCAAAAACCATCATTGAAAACGTCATGATGAATGGCGAAACCATACGTTTAGACGGTGCGATCCGCATGCAACCGAAATAATTCGTTGTAAATAGCGGAATAAATTGTGAAGCGCCGTCGCAAATATCGTCCTGCAGCATGACATTTTGAGACGCCGCCAATACACTAGGGCAAGCTTTTTAGCTTGCCCTTTTTATTTAGGCGTGATGTTGACGTACATCGACAATTTTCTCTGCAAGGCTCACTCGCGCATCCCATGCAAATAGCACGAGGAGAACGATGCCGAAACAGTTTTCGTCACACCTATTACTTTAGAAATGCCTATGAATAGCAATGCGACTACAGGTTTGATTTTGACTGGCGGCGGCGCGCGGGCTGCGTATCAGGTAGGTGTGCTGAAGGCCATTGCCGATATTTTGCTGGAAGATGGCTGGGCGCCGGAGCGCAATCCTTTTGGCATCATTTGCGGTACTTCTGCGGGTGCCATTAATGCCACGGCGCTGGCTTGCCGATCTGACGATTTCAACCATTCTGTCGCCAGTATTGTGCACGTCTGGGAAAACTTCGAGGCGGCGCAAGTGTATCGCGCTGATTCTTTGGGAGTGATACGCTCCGGCGCGCGCTGGTTGTCGTTAATGTCCTTCGGCTGGCTGCTCAATAAATGGCGTAAATCGCCGCCCAACTCGCTGCTGGATAATTCCCCGCTGGCAGATTTATTAAACCGCATGCTGGATTTGCCGCGGCTAGATCAGGCGCTAGCCAGCGGTGCGCTACATGCACTTGCGGTGACTGCGTCCTCCTACACCGCAGGTCAGCATCTGACGTTTTATCAAACCCTGGCAGAGATCGAGCCATGGGTCAGAAGCCAGCGTCTGGCGCAAAGAGATTTCATCGGCGTGCCCCATTTATTGGCGTCCTCTGCGATTCCCTTCATGTTTCCCGCGGTGGCGCTGAACTGGGGCGGCTCTCTGGAGTTTTGCGGGGATGGTTCCATGCGCCAACTGGCGCCAATTTCTCCCGCCATCCATCTGGGCGCACAAAAGGTGTTGATCGTCGGTGCTGGCAGATTGTCTGAGCCAAGAAGAGAGAACACCGAGATTGCCCGTTATCCTAGTCTGGCGCAAATTGCTGGTCATGCAATGTCCAGCATATTTTTGGACAGCCTGGCAGTGGATATCGAACGCTTAATGCGTATAAACAAAACTCTGTCCATGTTGCCGCCCGAGGTATTAAAAAACACGCCGCTAAAACCGATTGATCTGTTAGTCATTGCACCGTCGCAAAGACTGGACGACATCGCCAGCCGCCATACCGGAAGTTTGCCATTACCCGTCAGAACCATGTTGGGCGGCATCGGTGCAACCGAGGTACGCGGCTCGGCGCTGGCGTCTTACCTCTTGTTTGAATCCAGCTACACCAGAGAATTAATTGAGTTGGGCAAGCAAGACACTTGGGCGCGGCGCGCAGATGTATCTCAATTTTTTGCTGAGTAGAAGCCAGAAACGAGATGCTGGACTATATTCGCGCTCGAAAATCTACTATTCCTTTTTAAAAATAGAGTGAATTTTGATGGGTTATTAATATACTCCCCTTTAATTTAATAAAATATGGTTGATTGTCCAGACTTTATATGGACAATCAATATATACACTGGGGGAGTAATTTAATCGATAAGAATGATCCGCTAGTAAAAAATCTTGGCACTCGATCTTAGAGACACCGGTTTCACTCGTTTTTAGCATCGCTTTGCAAATGCTCCAAAAACAAGGATGACTGTAGCAAAATCGAGAATTATTTCGTTGTCTTTAGTTTATTAAAGGTTGATTCGCCCGACACAAAACGTTAATCTATGTCACTTAATTAAATCTGTTGCCGCATAAAATAATGAATAATTTCAAAGCAACATTCTTAAAAAAGTGGTTGGCGCTACTCACAGTGGCGATGCTTACATCGGCCTCTTTTGCTTTCTCTGGTGCTTCCGTGTTACACGCCAAAGAAACCCATGCCGCAAACGCGAGTATGCAGACTATTGCGCTGGCAGAACTACCGAAAGAAGCACAAGCGACGTTAATCGCTATCAAGCAAGGTGGTCCATTTGCTTATGACAAAGATGGCGTGGTATTTGGCAACTATGAGTCCAGATTGCCCAGGCAAAAGCGTGGTTACTATCACGAATACACAGTAAAAACGCCCAGAGCCAGAAACCGTGGTGCGCGCCGGATTATTGCCGGTGGAGAGCCAGCAACATCAGGTGAGTACTATTACACCGATGACCATTACGAGAGTTTTAAGCAAATTAAAGAGTAGCCCCCAGTTTCAAAAGCCGCAGAAAACAGTAGCGGGAAACAGTAGCAGAAAAAAGTAGCACTAAGTCAAAATTCAATTCACCACAAAGCAAGCCACACCAATATGACAATAATCTCACCACCAGAGGGAGAAATGAGTTTGCTAACCAGCGTAGCGCCGAATGTCGTGCAATCGATTCGCGCTTTTCGTGTGCCTGATTTACAGGCAGAAGCAGCTCAACTCGGGCAGCATTTTTTGTACGCCTATTGTTTAGAGGCGACGACCAAACAACAAGTGTTGGGTAAAATCGCAGCTTCGTTCGGCTTCCCAAAACATTTTGGGAAAAATTTTGATGCCTTATCCGATTGTCTGACTGACTTAATTTATAAATCGGGTCCGCAACCGGGCTTTGTTGTCGTGCTGGAGCAGTTACCGAATACACCTAAGTTTGATAAAGAAGCGCGGGAAATTTTGCTCGATGTATTCCGCGATGCCGCTGATTTTTGGGCCGACAGAAAAGTTGCTTTCAGAGTGTTTTACTCCTTCGAATAAGACTCCCGGCAGAGCAAAAAAGCTGAAATCCAGACTCTATGCCGACTTTTAAAGTCGGCATTATTATTTGACGCAAACTGATTACGTATTTACCGCTTTTTTATAGGTTTTTTCCTTGACCTTTTGTCGTTAATGAGACCTAGCCCCTCCAGCACTGTACAATGCCGCCATGAAAAAGATTGTTATCCTCATTTCTGGACAAGGTAGCAATATGCAAGCCATTGTCCAGGCCGCCAAAGTAGAGCAATGGCAAGCCGAGATTGTTGCTGTCATCAGTAATCGCCCAGATGCACCCGGATTGGACTACGCAGCCAAGATGGACATACCCACAGTGGTAGTTGAGAGTAAAAGCTTTACCTCACGCGAAGCTTTCGATGCAGTATTGCAGCAGCAGATTGACCAGTTTGCCCCAGATTTAGTCGTGCTGGCTGGTTTTATGCGTATCCTGACCAGCGCTTTTGTACAACACTATGCAGACCGAATGATCAATGTGCATCCGTCGCTGCTGCCTAGTTTTGTCGGTTTGGCGACGCATCAGCAGGCATTGAATGCAGGCGTTAAATTGCATGGCATTACTGTGCATTTTGTGACGCCGGAGCTTGATCATGGACCCATCATCGCCCAGGCGGCGGTTCCAGTATTGAATGACGACACGGTCGATAGTCTTTCTAGGCGTGTTTTGGAACAAGAACACGTCATTTACCCAAGAGCGGTGCGATGGTTTATCGAGGGTAAGCTAAAAATGATTGGAAATCGGGTTCATGTCATTGGCGAGTAAGTGACAAATAAGTGATAAATACGCAGCGAATAGTTTGTTTGCCGCATGATCTTTAACACGGTTCAATCTTTAACGACATCACCGCAAATTGAAATTCATTAAGAAATAAAGAAGGAAACAAAATGAGATTACCTCCCGCCTTAGTCGGCCATACCGAAGAAGTGTTACGTGAAATTTTGCGTTTTACCGGACCTGCAGACATGGTCTTATCACGCTACTTCCGTGACCATCAACGTTTGGGCTCTCGTGAGCGCGGCGTCATCGCAGAAAGTATCTACGGCTTGTTAAGAAATAAAAGCGTTTTTACCAGTTTTTCAGAGTCTGGTAGCGGTGCTTCTATGCGCCGCTTGGCATTACTTGGCTTGGCTGATGCTGCAGGGATTGATTCTTTAGGTGGTTTGACTGAGGAAGAAACGGGCTGGTTGCAACGTGTAATGGAAATCGACCGTGCTCATTTGTCAGTCTCATTACAATCAAATTTGCCCACCTGGCTATGGGAAAAATTTGTTGAAAAAATGGGCGAGACTGAGGCCTTGGTCTTGGCTCAGGCATTAAACGCTCCGGCACCGTTGGATTTGCGGGTTAATTCCATTAAAGGGTCTAGCCGTGAAGAAGTGATCGCCAGTCTGGCATTGGCACCGATTGTGGCAGAACCAACGCCTTATTCGGCACTTGGTTTGCGTATCAAGAAAAAGCCGTCGATTCAGAATTTACCTTTATTCCAGGATGGCACGATCGAGGTGCAGGATGAGGGTAGTCAGCTTTTAGCCCAATTAGTCGGCGCTAAACGCGGCGAAATGGTAGCTGATTTTTGCGCGGGTGCCGGCGGTAAAACTTTGGCGCTGGGTGCAAGCATGCGCAATACCGGTCGTTTGTATGCGTTTGATATTTCAGAAAAGCGCTTAGCCAAGCTCAAGCCACGTTTGGCACGTAGCGGTTTATCCAACGTCCATCCGGTCGTGATTGCGCATGAGCGCGACGCTAAAATTAAACGCCTGGCCGGTAAGCTGGATCGCGTCTTGGTTGATGCACCGTGTAGCGGACTCGGTACCTTGCGCCGTAATCCTGATGTTAAATGGCGTCAGAACTTGGTCGGTATTGCGGAACTCAATGTCAAACAGACAGCGATCCTTGATAGCGCCGCCCGCTTAGTAAAATCTGGTGGACGACTGGTGTATGCAACTTGCAGCGTGCTGGAAGAAGAAAACGAAGCCATCGTGTCTGCTTTTATCGCAGCACATCCTGACTTTACGCTGGTCCCGATGTCACAAGTGCTGGCAGAGCAAAAAATCGACTTAGAAATGGGTGATTATTTGAAATTAATGCCACATTTGCACCAGACGGATGGTTTCTTTGCTGCGGTGTTGGAGCGCAATAAACCGCAAGTTGAATAATATTTACTCACGTATTTATTTTTACATCGGGATAAAAACTTGGATAAAAATGTAACTACTAACGCAAGCTTGTTAGCAAGTTTGATTGCTGATTTATCAGATGATTTGCAGAATACAAACTTTCTCTGGCAAGTCGGGACGGTATTTATTTGTTTCGCACTTGCATGGTATGCAGCGACTTTGTTGAAGAGAAATTTCTCTAAAACTGGGACCTCAGCAGGCGTGTTGCAGATTAGCGCGAGTAGTTTTCATCGAGTAGTATTTCCATTACTGGCTTTAGTTTTCATTTTTATCGCCAAGATTATCCTGGGGCGTTGGCAGCATACACATTTGCTGAGCTTGCTTATGCCCATCATCGGCTCTCTGGCGCTGATACGCTTTGGTTTTTATGTGGTGCGCCGTACTTTTGCCAAAGACGGGAAGATAGGCAGCTTCCTTGCCACGTTTGAGAAGTTGTTCGCACTTATCGTTTGGCTTGGGGTGGTTTTGCACTTCACCGGTTTGTGGCAAGAACTTTTTGCTGCGCTGGACGACACCGTTTTACCTATTGGTCATAACAAAGTCTCATTACTTTCTATAGCGCAGGCTCTTGTCTCTGTCTCCTTGACTTTGATCGTCGCACTCTGGGCTAGCGCTGCTTTAGAAGCGCGCTTGATGTTGCTACCAAGCATGCACTCTTCGTTGAAGGTGGTGTTATCTCGCTTCGGAAGAGCCGTGCTCATTTTATTGGCGATCTTAGTCAGCCTGACGATCGTTGGCATTGATCTTACTGTTTTGTCCGTATTTGGCGGTGCGTTGGGCGTTGGCTTGGGTTTTGGTTTACAGAAAATTACCAGTAGCTATGTTTCTGGTTTCATTATTTTGTTAGACCGAAGCATGTCGATTGGTGACATGATCACAGTAGATAAATTTAGTGGGCGGGTTACTCAAATCAATACTCGTTATACGGTATTAAAGGGCTTGGACGGTGGTGAGTCGGTTATCCCAAATGAAATGCTAGTGTCTACTCCTGTGCAAAATTTCTCACTCAGTGATCGTGCTGTGGCGATGGGAACCGATGTAATTGTTGCTTATCAGACAGATATTGAGGCGCTATTCCCTATTTTGGCCGAGGTAGTGGCGCAAGTGCCACGGGTTTCAAAAGAATCTCCTCCATCTGCCTACTTACTTAAGTTTGGAGCCGATGGACTAGAACTACGGATTGGATTCTGGATTGGTGACCCTGAAAACGGCCGCTCTAATGTATTATCAGAGGTAAATCGTGCTATCTGGAAAGCTTTGCAGGAGCACAAAATTGAATTACCTTGCGCGCAACGCGCCGTAACACTGATTAATATGCCAAGTACTAGCGCACCAGAAAATAATGCGCCAGACAAAGTTTTTGGGTCAACTTAAAAAAACGCGTACAATACGAAAATTCGCAGAAAATTTTGACGCTTTGCTTTTATCAATTAAGCTAGGATAGTGTCATTAACTAAGGAGTACTTCTCATTTTGAGCACTTTTATTGATATGGTAATTGACTTTTTGTCTAATGGTTTGACTCGTGCAACCGCCTGGCAGGTGTTTATTTTTACTGCCGTGGTCACGCACATCACTATTATCAGCGTCACGATATTTTTGCATCGTTGCCAAGCGCATCGCGCATTAGATTTGCATGCGGCTCCTAGCCACTTTTTCCGTATGTGGTTATGGCTGACTACCGGCCAGGTTACAAAGCAATGGGCTGCGATTCACCGCAAGCATCACGCTAAATGCGAAACTGAAGAAGATCCGCACAGTCCTGTAACGCGCGGTATTAAAAAAGTTTTATTAGAAGGCGCTGAACTGTATCGCGCAGAATCAAAAAATCTTGAAACCATCCAAAAATATGGTCATGGTACACCTGACGACTGGATCGAAAAAAACCTGTATAGCCGCTTCAGTTGGCAGGGTGTTGCACTGATGCTGATTATTGATTTCATGTTGTTTGGTGTCATCGGCGTCACCGTCTGGGCTGTACAAATGCTGTGGATTCCAGTCACAGCGGCAGGCATTATCAATGGTATAGGACATTACTGGGGCTATCGCAACTACGATTGTCCAGACGCTGCTACTAATATCATCCCGTTCGGTATTTTGATTGGCGGCGAAGAGTTGCACAATAATCACCACACATTTGGTACATCGGCAAAATTGTCTTCCAAATGGTATGAGTTTGATATTGGCTGGATGTATATTCGCTGCCTGGAAATTGTTGGTCTTGCTAAAGTGAAAAAGGTTGCTCCTGAGCCTAAATTTGCTGAAATCAAATCAGCAATTGATATGGAAACCTTGCAAGCGGTCATTTCTAACCGTTATGACGTAATGGCGAAGTACACAAAATCCTTGCGTCGTACTTGGTCTCAGGAAGTTGCTTTGTTGCGTGAGAAAGCTCATTTTGAAGATGGCTTCTTGAAATCAGCTAAAAAGCTTTTGCAACGTGAGCCAACCAAATTAGAAGCGCCGCAAAAACAACATTTATCTGAAGTGTTAGCACATAGCAACGCCTTAAAGACTATGCATGATATGCGCGTTGAGTTAGGCCTGATTTGGGAGCGTTCCACTGTTAGCCGCGAGCAACTGGTACATCAGTTGCAAGATTGGTGCGTTCGTGCCGAGGCATCTGGTATTCAGGCTTTACATGACTTCTCTCGTAGATTGCGTAGTTACGCTTGATTTGAGATGAGGTAGTTAAACAAAAAAACGACGCCATCGCGTCGTTTTTTTATTGTGTTTACAAAGACTTGAGATATAAAAATCAATACTAGCTCGTGGCTATACAATGGGTTGAATTGTCGTAAGCGCATTAACGATCTCTTGTAGATATGCGCATTAAATGGATTTTGATACTGAGTGAGCTAGACCAAGTATTAATTCATGAATCAATCACCCATGATGCAATAGACGAAAAAAAACCTGCAATTTATGCAGGTTTTTTTAAGATATCCAAAATTATTTAATTTTAGTTTCTTTGTAGATCACATGCTTACGTGCCTTAGGATCAAACTTCATGATCTCCATTTTTTCAGGCATAGTACGCTTGTTTTTTGATGTGGTATAGAAATGACCTGTACCAGCAGTCGATTCCAATTTGATTTTGTCGCGACCAGATTTAGCCATGATATTTTCCTAACAATAGTTTTCGCTTAAACTTTTTCGCCGCGAGCACGCAGATCAACTAAAACAGCATCAATGCCGATTTTGTCGATGACACGTAAGCCTGCGTTAGACAAACGCAGGGAAACCCAGCGATTTTCTGACTCTACGAAAAAGCGACGATTTTGCAGATTAGGCAAAAAGCGACGTTTGGTTTTGTTGTTTGCATGGGAAACATTGTTGCCAACCATTGGCCCCTTCCCAGTAACTTGGCAGACACGCGCCATGTTTCACTCCTTAATGGTTTCCGAATTTGGAAAAAAATGAAGTATAACGAAAATTCTAATAATTATCAACGACTTGCGAAAAACAATTGTGTCTAAATTTATTTTTAAATTTAACATTTAATCTATTATGACTAATTGCACCGCTTTTGATATGGATATTTAAATTTGTCCATGCTCGGCAAAGGAATAAACGTTGGGATTAGCCACAATAAAATGATCTAGCACCCGAACGTCGACCAAGGATAAAGTCTGCTTTAGTGTTTTGGTAAGCGTGATATCGGCGTCGCTAGGTTCTGCGTTGCCAGAAGGGTGATTGTGAGCAAGGATAACGCTGGCAGCATTGTGGTGAAGTGCCGCTTTCACAATTTCTCGTGGATAGACACTTGCATGACTGAGCGTGCCCCGGAAAAGTTCTTCTGAGGTGATCAAGCGATTTTTTATATCTAAAAATAGTACGGCAAAAGATTCATAAGTTTTGTTCCCTATCAAAAGTTGAAGATAACTTTTTACGGCTTGTGGTGATGACAGCATTGGCGCTGATTGCAGCTCTTCAGAAATAGAGCGTTTTGCTAGCTCTAAGACAGCATGCAGTTGCGCATATTTCGCGTTACCCAATCCATGGACTGACGAAAATTCTTTGATATCAGCGGCAAACAAGCCAGTCAATGAACCAAATTGACTCAGCATATCGCGCCCTAAATCAACGGCGCTTTTTCCGGTTACCCCAACACGTAAAAAAACAGCCAGCAGTTCAGCATCAGACAGGGCTTTTGCTCCAAACTTGATCAGCCGTTCCCTTGGGCGTTGATCCTCAGGCCAATCAGTGATTGCCATAAATTTATCCTTATAACGACGAGCTTGATTTTATTAAAGGTAACGAGGCTAATTAATTTTAATATTAATTAAAATGCAATTATTATATTGCAATTTTTCTTAATCATGGCGTAATTTAATCTGAGGTAAGAACAAGGAATGTGTCGCAATCTATGGGGTGAGATTATTCAATCTTCTACGATATTTGTATTGAATTTGATTGAATTTTGTCGTCGCGCCAATAAGATTTCAAGTTAATCCATTTAATATACTCCTACTAGGTATGTTTTAATTGTCCATAAATTAATTGGATAATGTGGGGCGGATTCAGCTACGAAGAGCAACGGGAGGTAAGTTTTAGGGGGAGTATATCCAAATTATAAAAAACCTCAAACGGCGTTCGATAGCC
>NZ_JASJXN010000011.1:0-130280 GCF_035018705.1 Undibacterium sp. RTI2.2
TTTGCTTTGTCATTTCTTTCCTCGATAGGTGAATTATCCACCTATCTTGGTGTCCGTTTTTATTAGACCACTACAATTGACCGGTATCCTCGATACAAGAACCTTAAGATCAGGGGGCAGTATTGCCTCGTTACAGAGTAGTTTTCGTTTCAAGGATGGAAGCTTGGGTTTACATTAAACCCAGATTTTCCAGTGGGCGCACCGTAGGTACTATTTGAGTGCTAATGGCGCATATCCGATCATTTTTGACGTTCTTCGTTGCTCATGGCGAGCCATGAGCAACGAAGAACGTCTTATGATCAAGATGTGATAGTTTCAGGCAATAGCTTTTAGTAGTTTTAACATGCGGGAAAAGGTTTTACCGTAGGGCGGGTAAAGCAAACTAACCCCGTTCATTTTGCTTTGATAAAAAACTGGTTTTTCCTTACTTAATGTGCGGAAGCCCCATTCTCCGTGATACGCTCCCATTCCGCTGGGACCGACACCACCGAAGGGCTGCGATTCTTGACTGAGATGCCATAAGCAATCATTAATCGTGACACCGCCGGATACTGTCTGCGACAGTACCAGATCACGGCTGGTGTTATCTGTACCATACCAATAAAGAGCCAGGGGGCGCTCTCGCTGATTGACGAAATCAATTGCCACTTTCACGTTGCCGTCATAAGTCACAATGGGCAGCAGCGGACCAAAAATCTCTTCTTGCATAATACGCATATCGGGCGTCACATTTAGAACGAGAGCTGGCGCCAATTTACGCGCATCTGATGTGGCTTTAGACATGGGCGTTCTTGTCAATGGAATTGTTTGTGCTCCCCGCTCAACTGCATCGGTGACTAAGGTTTGTAACCGGGCAAAGTGACGTTCATTGATGATCGATGTGTAATCAGAATTATTATCCAATGTCGGATACATCTTGCTGGCGGCGGCAACTAATGCTGCAACCAATTCATCGAGTTTGTCGGCAGGTACCAGCAAGTAATCTGGTGCAACACAAGTCTGACCTGAGTTTAGTAATTTGCCAAATGCAAGGCTTGCTGCAGCTGATTTGATATCGGCGCTAGAATCAATAATGGCTGGCGATTTGCCCCCTAACTCCAATGTTACAGGCACCAAGTTCTTGGCTGCCGCGATTGCTACTTGTCTGCCGATCGAAGTAGAGCCAGTAAAGACTAAATGATCAAACGGGAGTTCGGAGAATGCTCGGCCTACCTCCATACTGCCGGGAATGACGACTAGTTCATCTTCAGTGAAATAATCTGCGACTAACTTTGCCAGTAACAAAGAATAGTTCGGTGTAAATTCGGACGGCTTCAACATCACTCGGTTACCTGCCGCAAATGCCGCAATTACGGGTCCAATTGCCAGTTGATGAGGGTAATTCCAAGGTGCGATAACGCCGACTACCCCAAGCGGCTGGCTAAGGAGTTTGTTTTTAGCGGGCAAATATTGCAATGCAGTGGTGACTCGCCGCGGCTTCATCCAGCCAGCGAGATGACGTTTTGTATGCTTGATAGAGGACACAATGAGAGATAAGTCCGCTAACTCAGTCTCATGCTTTGAGCGATGGCCGAAATCGGCGCTGATCGCCTCACAGATTGCATCGCCATGATCTACGGTCAGTTTTGCCAAGCGATTTAGCCAGTCCAAACGTTGCTCAAGGCTAGGATTTGGATTGGCACGATACGCGTTACGTAAGCGTGTTAACGCAGCATCTAATGTCTGAGCAATAACCTCAGGGGCCGGATTCATTTCCATATTGATCTCCTTAATTTTGTTGTTGGCTTACGGCGTGTTACTGACCCTGACCACGGTATTTTATGCAGGTCTTATCGGCGTGTGCGTACAATATAGTCCCTTTACATCTCATTACGTTAGACCAAACTCCTTAGGAGCGGGTAGAAAATTGTTATCCTCATGACGAATCATCAAACACGTTGGTGAATACGTATCGGCTTAATATCGTTGACTGGCTTTGTTGGACTTAGGTGGAAGCCGCTGATATATGCGGTGGAAGCGCCGCAGATGATCGCGGCACCAGTACTCGACAATACAAAATAAGGGTACGCTTCAAACTGCTGTGTTTAAGGGAGTCTGTTTCTGGGGCATTCAGGGCTTATTTAACCCAGATTTTCCATTGGAACAGCGACAAGTTCGCCAAAGGTGCAATTGTCGCTGTAGCGTTCCTACTCAAATCGCGGTGGTGTTATCCCTCTGATGACCGCACGCCGTCTGGGTTTCTCCGAAGTGGTAGCGGTCTAATGGAAAATCTGGGTTTAAGCATCTCTATGCTTTCCGCAATGTACTCTCTGGTTATGCACTCTGCGAATGTATTTGAATATTTTCGACCTTACCAGATGATGGCTACGTCTGTCCCGACAAAAACCGTAGCCATCTTTAATCGGGAATTTCCCTTAGGAAATACGCCCTTAGCATTCAGATCGCACCTCTGGTACGCCTGATGAAAAATCCAGGTTTAATTAAGGGCGCGTTACTGCATCAATGCCAAGAACGCTGGCATCTTCGGCGCCGTGCCCGGCTGCGATTAACTGATCCATTCTGTCCGCAATTGCGGGGAGTGTCGCCATAGGGCGGTTACCTGATGTCTCCAACATCAATCGCACATCTTTGCGTGCCATCGCCAGCTCAAAGCTCGCGGTGAAGTTGCCTTTTGCCATGTTGAGTCCGCGTCCACCGACCATCGCATTGAGGTCTAGCATGCCAAGCAACTTGATCGCATCTTCACCATGGATATCACTTGCCTGCGCTAGAGTCAACACATCCGCCATCACCGCAGATAGACCAATGATCATCGCATTACCTAATAATTTGTTGGCAGCGGCAAGGTCGGATCGCTCGCCCATATAAACTAAGCGCCCGGTCATATTAGCTAGCTCCTCTTTGACCGCTTCGAACAGTTCGCTTGGACCGGCAACCATCATTGAACCTTGCGCATTGCGCGCAGCCGGCGGCCCCATAAACACGGGACAGTGCAGATACTTTAGTCCTACGGTATTGAGTTGTTCGGCGCGCTTTGCGGTGAGTGCAGGCAAGGTCGTCGTATGATCAATGAGGATCGCGCCAGGTTCGAGTGCTGTACGTGCCATGGCGATCACTTCTTCGACGACTGCGTCATCTTTTAATACGATATGCACTCGTGAGGCACCTCTAACGGCATCCGCAGGAGTTGCTGCAGCTTTGACTCCAAATTGCGTCAACGCGTCAACTTTGTCAGCAGATCGATTCCACGCGGTGACCGAATCACCGCGTTTTGCTGCCGCTTCAGCGAATGCAGCGCCGAGTAATCCAGTCCCAAGAAAAGCGATATTTGCCATAGTTTCATCCTATTGAAATTGAACAATGAAAGTTGAAAAAGCTCTTACAAGTAATTCGAGCTTATGCTCCCGACACCAGTATAGCCCGCTAAATTGCCTCGCGTATTGAGGCAATTTACGCGGCAGGGAAACCTAAATCCAGGTTGCATCGTATGAAGACACGGGCAAGGTCAACAGCTCTGGTATATTGCTGCGATTTTTGAATAATCTCTTCATTAAGCTCTGTATCAACGCTTAATTACGTCTTTGTCCCAATGCCTTTTCAATTTTTTGATCGGTTTTGTATTGGCTCAGTGCATAGACGGCCCAGATGGTTGCCGGAATCCAACCAAGAATAGTGATTTGTAAAATCAAACAAATGACGCCTGCAACAGGGCGACCAATCGTGAAGAAAGTTAGCCAAGGGAATATCAAAGCAATTAGTAAGCGCATTCAGGTACCTTAAGATCAGTAGATTAATAAAAGATGCCGGGGGGATTTAGAACTCGTTTTCTCGGTGGCTATCCACATTGGCGGTCAACAAGAGTTTCGACAAAGTTATTCAAACGCTACCATAGTTTAATTACAGGACTTACGCAAATTGTCAGCAATCCATTATGGATGAATATAATATACTCCCACTATGTATATTTAGTTGTCCAAGTGATTGCTGGTCTATATGGCGATTTTTTGATCAGAGCAGGGAAGTATATCTAAATAATTTTTATAAATAATAGAAATTACACAAAAGCCCGAACCCTTCACCTAGGTGACACAGTGGCAGAGAGAAAACAAGAGGATAGCGAATCAGCACTTTCCCCTGCCTTGATTGTTGCTTTGTTTCTCTGAACTTGTGTGTCATTGGGGTTTGAAGCTTTTTCATCCAGTTTCAATGACAATGGCAGCAAATTTATTGAGATTGGATTTGCTGTCTCGTGATTTTTATGCGCTTATGAACGGGTTCTTGTGGGTTTCTGGTCATTAATGCGTGGGTTTTTCATTCCAAACCGCAAGCTTTCACCTATAATCACAGGTTTGATGAGCTTAGCAACACAATAAGCTCGTTTGCAGCGCCCAGATTCAACTATAAATAAATTGCCACGAGGACTCCATGAGCAACGCACACGACCCGCACGACGACCACGAATCAGCGATCAAGACTCCAAAACAACTGATAGTTGCGATTGCTGCCAGCTTTCTGGTACCCATCATCATCATCGTTCTGCTAGTCAAATTTGTGACCACCGATAGCAAAATCGGTGCAGGTTCTGACGCACAAACACCAGAAGCCATTGCCGCTCGTATCAGCCCAATCGCTGATGAAGGCTTCACATTCAAAGACGCTAACGCACCTAAAGTGTTGCAATCCGGCGAGGTTGTCTATAAAGCAGTGTGCTCTGCCTGCCACGATACCGGTGCTGCGGGTTCACCAAAATTTGGCGACGCAGGTGCGTGGTCTGCACGTATTTCTCAAGGTTACGATACGTTGGTATCACACGCGATTGCAGGTATCCGCGGTATGCCAGCCAAAGGCGGCAACCCTGATCTGGACGATGTTGAAGTTGCCCGCGCTGTAGTTCACATGGCAAATGCCGGTGGTGCCAAGTTTAAGGAACCAGAAGTGAAAGTCGCTGCAGCGGCAGCAGCTTCTGCAGAGGCATCTGCTAAATAAACTGTAGTTGCACATCATCTAAAAGCCAGTCTAATGACTGGCTTTTTTTTAATTGTTTTTTATAAAACTCATTTATTCCAGATTTTCGATTGGAATAATGTCAGGCAGTTCGCCAAAGCTTCAACTGCTTTTGCAGCACAAGCACGCGTGATGGCGTTACGCGCAGTTCTAGCCGCAACAAAGGCATATTGACATCCTCCCCGCCCTAAAGGACCGGGATTCCTACGGCGCTGCGCGATGATTTACGAGTCGCTTCGGTGGGTTCCTGCTTCACTGAGCGGCCTGACTGCGCCGTCTCTCCACAGGCTAAGACGCGATGTCCTCGCGCTAAAACATTGATCGCGCCGACCACATCGGCGTGATTTTCGTAACCGCAATCGACGCACAGAAATTTCGCTTGTGTTTGCCGATTGTCTTTCGATACATGGGCGCAGGCCGGGCACGTCTGGCTTGTATGGTGAGGCGGAACGGCCATTAACATTCCGCCGTGCCACTGCACCTTATACGCCAGTTGGCGTCTGAACTCGCCCCAACCCTGATCGAGAATAGAACGGTTCAGGCCAGATTTTTGCGCTACCTTTTTGCCGGGCTGTTCGCTATTGCCTTTGGAAGACTTGGACATATTCCGTACCTGCAAATCCTCAATGCATACGAGCGCGTGGTTTTGGCTGATCGTCGTTGTGGTTTTGTGCAGGAAGTCTTTACGGGCATTGGCGATGCCGGTGTGAATCTGCTGGACTTTGGCTTTCGCCTTCTTCCAGTTGCTACTGAACTTGACCTTGCGGCTCATGCGGCGCTGGTAGCGCGCAAGGCGTTGCTGATGTTTCTTGAAGCTGTTGAGTGGCGCGATATAGCTCTCATCGCTCATGGTGGCGAACCGGGCAATGCCGACATCGATGCCGATAGCGCTTGTTGCCGTGGGCAATGGCTGTTCGACTTCGCGCTGCGTCTGGATCGAGGCGAACCACTTTCCGCCCGACTGGCTTACGGTGGCATTGCGAACCTCGCCCATCACATCACGGCTGTTGCGGTAACGCAGCCAGCCGAGCTTGGGTAGAAAGATGCGGTCGTTACCCTGATCGAGCTTGATCTGTTTCGGGTCGGGGTAGCGAAAAGTATCACCGCTACCCTTGCGCTTCAATTTTGGAAAGTCGGCGCGTTTATCGAAGAAATTCTTGTACGCCGTCTCCAAATCCTTCAGCGCATGTTGCAGCGGGTGACATGGCGCATCCCTCAGCCAAGGCGTGTCAGAACCATTGCGCCACCCGGTCAAGTGCTTCGCCATGGCGACGTAGCCAATGAACTTGTTACCTGCTTCGTGGTTCTCTTTTTGCATCGCCAGCGCCTTGTTATAGACGAACCGGCATGACCCAGCGAAGCGGCGCATGTGGCGCTCTTGCTCGCCATCGGGCATCAGTTCGTATTTGTAGGCTTGTAAGCGTTGCATAGTTCAATGATAGTTTGGTGTATGAGTAATGATAACGATATTCGACACGGAAGACACTGCGTTTTCCTGATGCATGTACATTTGGTCTTTGTAACGAAATACCGCCGTGAAGTATTCACAAAAGAAATTCTTGACGACCTGCGCCCGATGTTCGCCAGCGTCTGCACGGACTTTGAAGCGGAACTGGTGGAGTTCGACGGCGAGGATGACCATGTACACCTGCTAGTGAATTACCCGCCCAAGGTTTCCGTTTCCAATCTGGTCAATAGCTTGAAAGGCGTTTCCAGCCGCATGATTCGAAAGAAGAACTACCCTAGCATCCGCAAGAAGCTATGGGGGGGGCGCGCTATGGTCGCCTTCCTACTTTGCCGGTAGCTGCGGCGGCGCACCCATTGCCGTTATCCGGCAGTACATCGAACAGCAGCAGACACCACACTAGAAGCACCAAACCGGACGGCTTAGCCGTCCGCGCTCTTGACCCCGCCCTGAACGGCGAGGTTTGCCGCGCAAACCGATCAAGAAGTGCCTCGCGACGATTTTTTCCCAGTGTATTTGGGTATATCAACATTACCGATAGAAACGGTTTGTGCGATCTGCCATTCTTCCCACAAACCACTCATCCATAAGCCTATTTGCTCCCGTGTAGCTGTTGCGCTGGATATTGACGGCGACAGCCGGCCTTTGGCCATCACATGCATGCGATCGCATAAGGCAAACAATTCATCCAGCTCTTCGGAAATTACCAGCACGGCGCAACCAGCTTCTTTCAGCAAGCGTATCTCTTGATGAATTTGTGCCGCCGCACCAATATCTACGCCCCAAGTCGGTTGCGCTATGATGAAGACATCTGGCTGCAGCATGATCTCGCGCCCGACAATAAATTTTTGCAGATTGCCGCCAGACAGACTTTTTACCAATGCCGCCGGTCCGCCCGCTTTTACGCGGAAGCGATCAATGATTTGTGTTGCTGCCTCTACCACTTGTTTAAACCGGATCATGCCGTTGACGACTAAAGGCGCTCTCTGGTGCGACAACAACATATTTTCGGACAAACTCAGCTCTGGCACGGCACCACGTCCCAAACGTTCTTCCGGCACCAGACTCTGACCTTGCGCACGTCTGGCCTTGGGACCGAGATGACCGACCGGATTATTTTTCAGCAAAATCATATCAGGCTTGGCGCGTCTGTCTTCGCCTGACAAGGCGGCGAGCAATTCTTGCTGACCATTGCCGGATATGCCTGCAATACCAACGATTTCACCACCGAATAAATCCAGATGAATGTTATCCAGTGCTGTGGCAAACGCATGGGCTTTTGGTAGCGATAATTGCTGAATTTTTAAACGTATATTACCGAGGGCATGGGGGGTAATCGCGCGTGGTTGTTCTGGTTCGGCACCGATCATCAGACGCGATAAACTGGCTGCGCTTTCTTGACGTGGGTCGCAACGTCCGGTGACTTTGCCGCCGCGCATGACAGTCGCGCTATGGCAAAGCTCGCGGATCTCATCCAGCTTGTGGCTAATATACAAAATGCTGCAACCATCCTTCGCGATTTTGCGCAAGGTAATAAACAATGTCTGTACTGCTTGCGGCGTTAACACAGAGGTTGGTTCGTCCAGGATCAGCAGTTGTGGATGCGTTAGCAGGGCACGCACAATTTCTACCCTTTGCCTTTCGCCTACCGACAGTGTATGAACATGCCGCTGCGGCTCTAGCTCCAGACCGTAGTTGTCGCCAGTTTTGCGTATTTGCTCTGCCAGATCTGCCATGTTGGTTTTAGCGGCCAAGCCAAGCGCAATATTCTCGGTGACGGTCAACGTATCAAATAAAGAGAAATGCTGAAACACCATCGCAATACCTAACCGACGGGCCTCTTGCGGATTATTGATGCGGACTTCCTGACCATTCCAGCGCACCGAGCCTGCATCAGGTCTGACGGCACCAAAGATGATTTTCATCAGCGTCGATTTGCCGGCACCGTTTTCACCCAACACAGCATGAATCTCACCTGCCGTTACGCTCAAGCTAACATCGTCGTTGGCGATTACCGTGGGATAGCGCTTGCAAATGCCAGACAGTTCTAATCTGAGTGCCGATGAGGTCGGCTCAACCGGACGTGCGAAAGCCAGCGCAATATCAGTAGGCGTAGCTGTAACAACAGCGGGAGGCATGGGGGATGACATCTGCTTCAATTTCGACCGGTCAAATTTACTTGAATCACCATATACTCCCCCATTATTTATGATGGATATCGTCTATTACCCATTAATATTATGGGTAGTTAAAATATACTGGTTATGAGTATAAATATACAGCCCAAAAAATTTAACTGATTTGGCGCAAAATTCTGATATTTTTTGAACCATTTGATGGGCGTAATTACGACTTAAAGTATCAGCATCGCCCGGAAATCATTCACGTTCGTCAGCGTTGGCCCTGTCACAATTAAGTCACCTAGTGCAGAGAAAAATCCATAGCCGTCATTATTCTCCAACAGTACCGCAGGCCTCAGCCCTAATTTTTGTGCGCGTCGTATTGTATCTGGTGTGCAGATCGCTCCGGCGTTATCTTCAGAGCCGTCAATGCCATCGGTGTCACAAGCCAGTGCATAAATCCCGGGATGTCCATCCAGCGTTTTGACCAGGCTGAGTAAGAACTCTGCATTGCGCCCGCCGCGCCCGTTGCCACGCACGGTGACGGTCGTTTCGCCGCCAGACAAGATCACACAGGGTTTGCTGAATGGTTGATCTTTATTTGCAATCTGTTTTGCCAGCGCTGCATGCATCATGCCTATGTCGCGTGCTTCGCCTTCTATTCCATCAGACAAAATATAGGCGTTAATCCCGGCAACACGCGCTGCGCTTGCTGCGGCATCCAATGCATGTTGGGCCGTGGCGATGATGTGATGCTGATGTTGTTGAAAAATGGGATTGTCCGGCTTTGGCGTCTCACCTGCACCGGATAACAAATGCTGCTCGATATTTGCAGGAATAGTGATCGCGTATTTGCGCAAAATGGCTAATGATTGCTCGCAGGTGGTCGCGTCTGGCAAGGTCGGGCCGCTGGCAATCACACCAGCTTCGTCACCTGGAACATCGGATATCAACAGCGTTATGACTTGTGCCGGTGCACAGGCCAAACCCAAGCGCCCCCCTTTGATGGCAGACAAATGCTTACGGACGCAGTTCATCTCACCGATGCTCGCGCCACTTTTCAGCAGTGCTTTGTTGATTGCCTGCTTTTGCTCCAGCGTGATATTAGCCGCTGGTAGCGCGAGCAAGGATGATCCGCCGCCAGAGATCAGACATAGCACCAGATCATCTGCTGTTAATCCCTGTACTATTTGCAATATACGAGCGGCAGCCTGCTGACCTGCAGCGTCTGGTACCGGATGTGCTGCCTCGATTACTTCGATTGTTTTGCAGGTTGCGCAATGCCCGTACCGGGTTACTACAAGGCCGGTGAGTTGATCCGTATTTCCTCGCCAATGTTGCTCAACCACCTTGGCCATGGCTGCTGCACCTTTACCCGCACCGATCACAATCGTGCGTCCTTTGGGTGGTGGCGGCAGAAAAGCTGGCAGACATTTCTCTGCACTGACAGCATCCACCGCAGTCTGATACAAGGAACGTAAAAAAGCGCGCGGATCGGAAATTGTCATCACAGGTCTTTAAAAAATGAAATTAACAGGGCTTACGCACAATTGTTCCAGCAAGGAGCCGCATCGGAACTGGGGCAGTTTTGCGTAAGTCCTAATTAAAGTAGGATAGCGCTTTTAACTCTTTGCACAATACGACGATGATAAACCAGAGTAATTACGATTTTAGTTCCGTCCATCATGCCATGCAGCGTTATGTTGATAAAGAGATTTTGGCGGGCGTGTCCACTGCGGTGCTGGTCGGGCGCGACCTGGTCGATGTGCATTGTGCTGGCTGGGCAGACAAAGAGAACGGTATCGCTTTGCGTGAAGATCATTTATTCCGTATTTTTTCAAATAGCAAACTGGTGACCTCGATCGCCGTTTTACAATTGATGGAAGCAAATAAGTTGCAGCTCGACGATCCGATTGAGCAGTATTTACCGCAACTGGCCAAGCGCCGCGTACTTAAACCCGGCGCCATCAGTCTGGAGGATACCGAACCCGCTAGGTCATCAATCACCATTCGCCAATTACTGACACATACCTCGGGCTTAAGTTATGGCCTGCTGGATCACGGCAGCATGATTTACAAAGCTTATGTTGAGCGCAAAGTATTGAACGCAGCCGCACCTTTATCCACCCTGATTGATGTGCTGGAAGAGTTGCCTTTGACCTTCCATCCCGGGACACAATGGGAATATTCGATCGCCACGGACGTTTTGTCTCGTCTGGTCGAAGTCGTCAGTGGCGTCCCTTTTGATATGTATTTGAAGGCGCATATTTTTGATCCGCTAGGTATGCAGGACACCAGTTTTTGGGTCAACAGTGAGAAGCAAAATCGGCTAACGGCGTATTACTCTGGCAGCGATCCCAGTAATATTTTGCAACGCGGACTAAAGCGGCTGGAAAATTCCCCTTATCCAGGCGCTTTCGTCACGCCCGTGCCACGCTTGTCTGGCGGCGGCGGTCTGGTGTCCAGCTTGCACGACATGATCGCGCTACTACGCGGATTGCTGCCCGGTGGTGTTCAGCTATTACAACCTGAGACCATCGCACTGATGATGCGCAATCATTTACCCGACGGCACTGGCATCGCTTTTCCAGGCGTGGGTAACATCCCCGGCAAAGGCTTCGGACTGGGTGGTGCCGTGACCTTAGTACCGTCGTCGATAGATCCGGCCGCCTCTACAGGGGAATTTGAGTGGGGCGGCATCGCGGGAACGCATTGGTGGATTTCACCCAAGAACAACCTGGCTGGCGTGCTGATGGCGCAAAAGCAGATGAGCTTCTGGCATCCGTTTTCATTTGAATTTAAGCGCCTAGCCTATCAGGCGGTTGGTGCTAATTGATGTACTGATTGACGCCGGGCATCAGACAGGTTCTATGCCAACGAATTGATATTCATGGCAGTAATGAAAAATACAGAATGCAAATACTCATCCCCAGTAATTTTTAATCGTCCAATTATTATATGGGCAATAAGGCATATTTATACTTCAAGTTAGGGGAGTATATGAATTTTACGGCTCTGTTAGCGTTAAGTATCGATTTGAACTAAACCGAACTGCACCCTCCCCCACTTGCGGGAGAGGGTGCTTTTTGGAGTCCGCATGTAGCTTGAATGTAAATGCATGTCGCTACATTTAGTTTCCCAGTGGCGCCAATAAGGCCTGTAAATCCTCCACAGTAAACTTCGGTGCCAGCGCAGCATCGCTGCCTAAGATACCTTCCGCCAGCGCTGCTTTACGTGCTTGTAACTCGAGTATGCGTTCTTCTATGCTGCCTTCGACCACCAATTTATACACAAAGACGGCTTGCTCTTGACCAATCCTATGCGCGCGTGCGGTAGCTTGTTCTTCGACCGCCGGATTCCACCACGGGTCCATGTGAATGACGGTATCGGCAGCGGTTAAGTTCAGTCCTACGCCGCCTGCTTTCAGGCTGATGAGCAATACCGGTATCGTTTTGCTCTGGAATTCTGCGACCACCGCACCGCGCTGGGCCGGTGGTGTTTTCCCCGTCAGCGATAACCATGGCAATTCTAGTTCGTTCAGCCTTGTGGCAATCAGCGCCAGCATCTCTGTAAATTGAGAAAACACCAGTATCCGGCGTCCCTCAGCGACCAGATTCGGCAGCATATCGCTGAGCAGCTCCAGTTTGGCTCGCTCCATCGTTGGCGATCTTGCTGTTCCTGATCGCTCCTGTGCTTGTTTTAGCAGATAAGGATCGCAACAGACTTGGCGTAGTTTTAATAAGGCATCCAGAATCGTGATCTGGCCGCCGGTAAATCCTTTGCGCTGCAGGATGCGCCGCACCTGTTCGTCGGCAGCGACGCGTACGCTTTCGTACAAATCGCGCTGCTGGCCTTGCAGTTTCAGCCGTTTGATGACTTCGGTTTTTGGCGGCAGCTCGCTGGCAACATCTTGCTTTCGCCTGCGCAGAATAAAAGGCCGTATCCGTTGCGATAGCAATTGAGCCCGCAGGGTTTCGCCATTGACTTCGATGGGTTTGCGCCATAAGCGTGTAAAACTGCGCATATCGCCGAGAAAGCCTGGCATCAGAAAATCAAACTGGGTCCACAATTCGCCCAGATGATTTTCCAAGGGGGTTCCGGTGATGCACAGACGATGCCGGGCGCGCAACCGGCGCACTGCATCGGCACTGCGGCTGGCCGCATTTTTGACGGTTTGAGCTTCATCCAGTAGTAGTAAATGGAATTGATGCGCCTCAAGATAGGCAAGATCGCGCCACAACAGCGGGTAGGTGGTCAGGACGATATCCGCCTCTGACATTTGGTCAAATCTGTCGGCACGCTCCGCACCTTGCAAAGCCAGTACGCGCAGCCCGGGTGTCATACGCCGCGCCTCAGCCTGCCAGTTAAAAATCAGCGAAGTAGGTAATACGATGAGGGCAGGGCAATCAAGACGCCCAGCTTGTTTTTCTATCAGAATATGCGCCAGCGCTTGCGCCGTTTTGCCCAACCCCATATCGTCCGCCAAAATCCCTGCCAGGTGATGGGTACGTAAATATTGTAGCCACGCTACGCCATGCAATTGATAAGGCCGCAGCGTAATGTTTAAGCCTTCTGGCGCGGTCACGGCTTGCGGGCTTCCCGCTGTTGTTAAGCGGTTTGCCAGTGCACGCAGCCCCAAGTCACCTCGTAATTGCCAGCTGCCATGCACACCGGCACGGTCGGCCTGACTGTCTAACAAACTCTGGCGCAGGGCTTCTAGCCTTTGGGTGTCCCAGGCGGACAAATGTAAAGCGGTTGAGGCTGGATTGTTCAGGCGGGTGTCGTCAGTGAGCAAGTCCAGCATATGCATCACGATGGCTTTTAAAGGTGCGGCTACAGCGTCAATCCGTTTGCCGCCTGGTGCCCTTAGCTGTACGACTTCCAGATCGTCAATCGCCATGACTTGCTTGATGTTTAACCAGCGTCTGTCGCGTTGGAGCAAATTGGCAAGCAAAGGTACCAGATCAAGAATTTGTCCATCAATCTCAACTCCGAGACTCAGTAGCCATGAGCCTTCCCGCGCAGGTAGCCCAAGCCGGCTGATGTTGGCAATAGCATTGCTATCGATACCGTTCGTATTTGGAAGGCGAGTAGTCTGTTCTTCATTACGCCTGAGTTCCCCGCTATCTTGGTCAATGCGTAGATGCCAGGCTTCCACCGGCACACTTTGATGGCCAAAGCCAGGACGTATCACCACCGACCAGCCCAGCGCCTGTAATACTGGCAATTGCTCAGCCCAAAAATCGCCAAAAAAATGTTCTTGCTGCAAACTCCAGAACGGACCCAACTCGGTTGCCGCCGCCTCATCCCGCCATTGCAAACAGTTTGCAGGCAAGGGTTGTAAATTCAGTTCCCAGACTTTGTCCAGTGCATCGGCTTCTGCACCCAGATCACGCAGTAACAGAAAAGGCTTAGCTTGCGCATCAAGTAGTTCCTGAGTGGAATGTGGCCGGCGGTTGAGCAGGGTGGTTGGCGCCGGTGTCTGCCAGGTAATGTTGTTTTGGGTGGAAGGGGCGACCGTGTGGTCGATTTTATACAGCCAGTCGATCTGCACTACCGTCACGCTGCCACCACGCGGACCAAAAGTGCCGGTCGGTTTCATCCCTAGCAGGCCATCGCCGCGCCCCAGAGTTTGCAAGGTGATTCTTGGGCGAAATGTGCCGGGCAGAGTGAGTACAGGTGCTTGTGACATTCTGGCTTAGTTCAGGAGCTTAGTGCAGGAGGATGGACGCCTTGCATCTTAAGCGAAAAGCAGCGCCGCAAGAGAAGTCTAGGAATCTGGCACAGCAGGCTATTGCACTTCAAGCTGTAAAAATGGCATTTCATCCGTCCAAAACAGCAACTCGCCACTTCGCCTCTTGAAGCCAAACTGGTGCTTGCTCATACTGCGGCATCATTCCCCCATTCCTCTTGCCTCAGGGATTCATCATGTTACGACAAACGGTTCTCGTATTCGCCACCACAATTGCTATCACATCTGGTCTGGTTGCATGCAGCAAAGATAAAAAAGATACAGCGAGTGCTGCTGCGTCCGCCGCTAGCAGTGCTGCTGCCAGTTCGGCTGCAAATACCGCCTCCGACAAAACCAGCGCAGGCGACAAAAAGGATGCTAAGCCACCAGTCAAACTTGTCATCGCGCCAGAAGATGTCATGACCGTACAAAGCAATGCGCTGGCATCAGGACCGGTCGTAACCGGATCGATACAGCCAGAGCGTAAGGCAGATTTACGTGCCGAAGTTTCTGCCGTGGTATTGCAGGTCTTGAAAGAAAACGGCGATATCGTTAAGCATGGCGATATTCTGGTCAAACTGGACGAAACCTCGATCCGCGACAATTTGGCCTCGGCTGAAGACAACGCCCGTAATGCGGCGTCGGCGCTGGATCAGGCGGATCGCGCCTTACAACGCTTAAAAACCCTACGTGCCTCAGGCATGACGTCGATGCAAGCGATGGATGATGCGGAGGTACGTCGCAATAGCGCACAAAGCGAATTATCCGCCTCCAAAGCGCGTGCGGTCGTCGCGCGGCAGCAGTTACAGCGCACGGTTGTGCGGGCACCGTTTGATGGTGTGGTTAGTGAACGCAAGGTATCGGCAGGTGATACGGCATCCATCGGTAAAGAATTGGTCAAGGTGATCGACCCTACCAGCATGCGTTTTGCAGGTCGCGTCTCTGCCGACAAAATTGCAATGGTAAAAACTGGTCAGGCGGTCAGCTTCCGCATCAATGGTTATGGCGGGCAAGAATTCCGTGGCAAAGTCAGCCGGGTTGATCCGGCTGCGAATGATGTCACGCGCCAGGTGGAAGTGCTGGTTACTTTTGCTGATACCAATCAGCCGCGTGTCTCTGGTCTGTATGCCGAAGGCAATATCGAGGCCGCGACCGTCAGCGCCTTAATGTTGCCAGAAGCGGCAGTAGTCAAGTCGGGTGACAAATCCTATGCATGGAAGATCGCAGGAAAAACTCTGAGTAAGGTCGATCTGCAAATCGGTAAGCGCGATCAGCGCACTGGCAACTATGAGGTGCGTAGTGGTCTGAGTGCAGGCGACATCATCATGCGTAATCCAAGCTCTAATTTTAAAGACGGTCAGTCGATAGAAATGGCAGTGGCTAAAGTAGCGATTGCGGCAGCGACAAGTTCTGCTACTGGTAATGCGAATGCCACTTCCAACGCGACTTCGGAAGGAAACTGATTATGTTTTTATCCGACTTCAGTATCAAACGACCTACCGCGACGATTGTCTTGATCGTTGCGCTGATGGCGATGGGTTTGCTCGCCATCACCAAGCTCAAGGTGAATCAAAATCCCGATGTAGAGGTACCCGGTCTATCGATTGTGATTGCCTATCCAGGCGCATCGCCTGATACGGTAGAGCGCGAAATCATCAACCGGATCGAGAAATCTTTGCTCAGCGTGTCTGGTGCGAGCCAAGTCTATGCCAGCGCAAAAGAAGGCACTGCCCAATTCGACGTGGAGTTCGTGTTTAAGAAAAACATGATCGAAGCCAGTGATGAAGTGCGTAACGTCATCGCCAGTGTCCGCTATAAATTACCGACAGAAATGCGGGAGCCGATTATTGAACGCTGGGATCCAGCTGCGCAACCTATTTTGAATCTGGCACTTTCCTCCAGCAAGCAAACGCATGCCGAAATTTCCCGCTTGGCAGAAGATCAGTTAGCGGACAAATTGCGCGGTGTCAGCGGTGTTGCCAACGTAGAGGTCAATGGTTCTTTAAAGCGTGAACTGTCGGTCTTACTACGCGCAGAAAAACTACGCGAATTTAATGTCTCCGCTGGAGAAGTCGTCAATGCGCTACGCAACCAGAATACCAACGCGCCGGTCGGTAAACTACGCGGTACTTTGGAGGAAGAAAGTATCCGTCTGGTTGGTCGCATTGAATCACCAGAAGAGTTCCAGAATATTGTGGTGAAACGCAATGGCGATCAAATCGTGCGTCTGGCACAGGTCGCCACGATTGAAGACGGCTTTGCTGATGTCAATGGATTGAGTATACGTAGTGGCAATCCTAACGTCGGTTTATTGATCACCCGCTCGCATGACGCGAGCACCGTCAGCGTCGCCAAAGCGGTACGCGATATGGTCAAAGAAATTAATACCGATCTGGATAAAAACCATCCCGGTACAAAGCTGGAAATCACGCGGGATGGCGGTAAAGATGCACAAAACAGTTTGAATAATGTGATCGAATCGCTGGTCTTGGGTGCAGGCTTAACTATTTTTGTGGTGTACGCTTTCCTCAATTCATGGCGTTCAACGCTGATCACCGCTTTGAGTTTACCTACCTCGGTGATTGCCGCATTTATCGCGGTCTGGTTGTGTGGCTTTACCCTCAACTTCATGACCTTGCTGGGACTGTCGCTAGCGATTGGCGTACTGATCGATGATGCAATTGTGGTGCGGGAAAATATCGTGCGGCACATGCAGCGCGGCTCTGATCGCCGTACTGCTGCACTGGAAGGTACGGCTGAGATTGGTATGGCGGTTGCTGCGACCACCTTCTCTATCATTGCGGTATTTATTCCTGTGGCGTTTATGCCGGGTATGCCCGGCGAATGGTTCCGTCCGTTTGCCTTGACGGTGACTTGTTCCGTCTTGGTCAGCCTGGGTATTTCTTTTACGCTCGATCCTATGTTGTCTGCGTATTGGGGTGATCCTGTCGATCATCACACAGCACCTAAAAAAGGTATTAGTAAAATCCTAGCGCGTTTTAATGACTGGTTTGATCATCAGTCCGACCGTTATAGCCAAGTGATCGCCTGGGCTTTGCATCATCGCCGCTGGATGGGGACAATTGCGCTGGTGACTTTGATCGCGGCTTTGGGTTTGCAGATTAAATGGGGCGGCACCAGTTTCTTGCCTACGGCGGATTCCGGCAACTTGATGATACAAGTGCGGACACCGGCATCCTCATCACTGGAATATGCTCGCCTGAAAATGGAACGCGCCGCAGCAATTGCACGCAGTATTCCTGAGACTAAAGAAACCAATAGCACAATCAATCCAGCTGGTGGACGTATCTATGTGGACATCGGAAAACGTACCGAACGTAAGCGCAGCGCCAAAGAAATTGCGGTTGAATTGCGTGAAAAAGTCCGTGGTCTGGTCGGTGCAGAATACGTGGTGCTGGATGATCTGAACAACGGTGCCCGCAAGCCGGTACAAATTGATTTTACCGGTCCTGATTCCCGCAAATTACTTGAAATCACCAGCGCCTACATGGATAAGTTGCGTGAAGTTCCTGGTGCCGTAGATATTGGATTGTCTGAGCAAGATCCTAAGAAAGAATTGAAGATCGAACTGAACCGTGGCTTAGCCAATTCTATGGGTATTTCATCCAACGACGCGGCACAAGCTTTACGGGTTGCATTTGCCGGCATTGAGGTGGGTGACTGGGTTGATCCTACTGGTGAAACCCGTGATGTGGCGGTACGTTTGCATCCCGATGACCGTGTCAGCAAAGAGAATATTGAACGTCTGCCGATTTCTGTCACCGGTACAAATCAAATGGTACCGCTGGATCAAATTGCGACGATTTCTATGGGTAAAGGCCCTTCTGGTATCGAACATGCCAATGGCAAGCGTACGATTACCGTGTCTGCCAACGCCCAGGGCCGGTCAAATGGCGAAGTGATTGACGATGCCTTGAAGCTGGCAAAGTCATTTAACTATCCGCCGGGCTATGGTTTGTCACTGGGTGGTTCTGGTCAGGATCAGCAAGAAGTATTTAGCGCCATGTTGATTGCCTTGTTATCGGGTATCGGTTTGATGTATCTGATTCTGGTCATTCAGTTCGGTTCTTTTACCGCTCCGCTCGGTGTGATGTTGTCCTTGCCCTTGTCACTGATCGGCGTGGTCGTCGCGTTATTGGTGACAGGTAGCACACTCAATCTGATGAGTTTTATCGGCATCATTATGCTGATGGGACTGGTCGCAAAAAATGCCATCTTGTTACTCGATGCGGCACGCAAAAATGAAAAGGAAGGCATGAACCGCGAAGATGCTCTGATGCATGCTGGCCGCATCCGTTTGCGTCCTATCTTGATGACGACGTTTGCACTTATTGCAGGCATGATGCCGGTCGCATTAGGCTTGGGTGAAGGCGGCGAGTTTTATAGTCCACTGGCAATCGCGATTATCGGCGGCACGATTACTTCTACGATTTTGACGCTGCTGGTCGTGCCAACTTTTTACGACAGTATTGAGATTGCACGTGATCGTATGATGGTCAAGATGCATCGCCGCATCCAGCGCTTTAATCCTTTATTGGGATTTACCATGACCATGCTGGAGGCCTTGTTCACGCTATTGTTCTTGCGATTGATTTATCGCCTGCTGAAAAAATTGGTCATGCTGGTGTCGGGTCGCGGTAAGCAAGTCAAAGAGAGCAAGCAGCAAGCGGCACCGATCTTATAAACAGTAAGTTGTGTGCTTGGTTGTTGGTTCAAACACTCGGTGAGTGAGTAAACCAACAACTGTTTCTTACTTACCGCTTCCTGTTTTATTGATTTATTGTTTCTTCAAGGGCTTATCAAATCAGATTAATTATTTGACTTGATAAGCCGCATCCGCAAACGAGCTGATTGGCAATAGATCGGCATATTCGGTAGGGCGTCCTTGTTGCTTCGCCATAAATGCTTCCATCAAATTACTGTTTTGCCAGATACCGGATTGCAGCCAGCCCATTTGTTGCAAGGCGTCATGCGTAGAATGGTCGCGGGCGTAGTGAATCGCTTGCTTGCTGCCCCAGATCGCTACCGGTGGTTTCTCCGCGATTTCAGCCGCCATTTGCAGCGCGGCGGCGAGCATGTTTTCTTGCGTATCAAATAGTTCATTGACCAGGCCAACCGCTAAGGCGCGTTGTGCTGGCAAGCGGCGACCCGTGTAAGCCATTTCGTGGACGATGCCTTCGGGTATCAATTTTGGAAGACGTTGCAAGGTGCCAAGGTCGGCGGTCATCCCGATATTAATTTCTTGGATGCAGAAAAAAGCATCTGTTGTTGCCAGACGGATGTCACTGGCGCACACCATGTCCACGCCGCCGCCGATACAACCACCCTGAATAGCGCTGATCACGGGCATACGCAAAGTTTCAATCAGATTAAACGCCTGATGCATGTCTTGCAGTGCCAGCACAATATTGGCACGACCGACTGCCGTCAAATCATCCATCGTCATGCCGCCGCTAGAAAAAACATCCAGCGACATGCCCGCCGTAAAGTGCTTTCCGGTAGAAGAAATGACCAGGGCTCTGGCGCTGGCTTCGCGTTGCAGGGTTTGCAGTATCTCGGTTAGTTCACGCCAAAACACCGGTTGCATGGTGTTTATACTGGCAGGGCGGTTCAGTTGCAGATGAGCGACTTTGTTGCTGATAGACAGGGAAAAACATTGGTAAGTCATGGTGTCTCCGATTTGGATTTTTAAGAATTCTTATGCTTCAGGCTGTTTAAGCGATTGCAATACGGCATTCACGGCTGCGCGATACAGTTCATCCGAATGCTCTTTTTTTAAATAATACCCTTTGAGTTCCAGGCTGATCACGCCATGCATTGCCGCCCACAAAAGACGCGCGGCATTGGTCGATTTAGTCGTCGTGGGCAGACTGCCTTCTTGTATGCAGTGGTCAAACTCATTGATTAGCGGCGTAAAGGATTCCCAGGCGGCGACCCGCGATTCTAGCGGCGGTACAAAACCGGCAATCGCATCGCCAAACATCACCATGTAATAGCTAGGATTACGGCGGGCGTATTGATGATAATTGGTGGCATACATCCACAACCGATCGAGACCATGCGTCTTTTCGGCAAGCGGCAGACTCGCTTCATAAGTGGCAAAGTCTTGCTTCAGTCGACTAAAACCTTCCAGATACAAGGCATTGGACAAGCCATCTTTGCCACCGAATAAAGAATACAACAAGGTTGTCGAACAATTGACCGCCTCAGCTACCTTGCGCACCGTGAGCGCGGCCGCGCCTTCTTCCACCAGCAAGCGGCTGGCGGCATCCAGCATGCCTTGGCGCAAAGTGCTGCGTAGCTCTTCCTGCCCCTGCTTAAAATCAATCACTTTGGGTTTTTGTGTTGGCATAATGACCCGCAAATTTTTTATGAAAAACAACGTTTTTTCTGATAACATCATATCAGCACCATTAATAAATACCAAAATAATTTCTAAGATCAGTACAAACATTAGCAAAAACGTCAGCACCAAGTTCAGACCAGACAAACCACAATAGAGACAAGATTATGACCACTTCTCATCTACCTAAAGCCTTACAAAATCTCTCGCTGCCAGTGATAGGTTCACCGCTCTTTATCGCCAGCGGTCCTAAGCTGGTCGCCGCCCAATGCAAGGCTGGTATCGTCGGCTCTTTCCCCGCTCTCAACGCTCGTCCGGCAGAATTACTAGACACTTGGCTGACCGATCTGAAAGCAGAACTGGCCGACTATCAAGCCGCCAATCCGAGCGCTAAAGTCGGGCCGATTGCGGTTAATCAGATCGTGCATCAATCCAATGATCGCCTCGCCCATGACGTAGAAATGTGCGTCAAGCATCAAATTCCTATCATCATTTCATCCCTGCGCGCACCACCAAAAGAGATGCTGGACGCGATCCATAGCTACGGCGGTATCGTCATGCATGACGTGATTTCTATCCGTCACTCAGAAAAAGCGTTGGAAGCGGGTGTCGATGGTTTGATACTGGTCGCTGCTGGTGCTGGTGGCCATGCCGGTGGTTTGTCGCCATTTGCGCTGGTCGGCGAAGTGCGCAAGTTCTTCAAAGGTCCGATTGCGTTGTCCGGTTCGATTGCCTCCGGCGATGCGATTTTGGCGTCGCAAGCTATGGGAGCAGATTTTGCCTACATCGGCTCACGCTGGCTGGCAACGCAAGAATCGAATGTGGATGATGGCTATCGCAATGCAATTATTGAATCCTCCGCAGCCGATATCGTCTACACCAACCTGTTCACCGGTGTGCACGGCAACTACCTGAAAAAATCCATCGTCGCTGCTGGCCTCGACCCGGACAATTTGCCAGTCGCCGATAAAACCGCCATGAACTTTGGTTCTGGCAGCAGCAGTAAAGCCAAAGCCTGGCGCGACATCTGGGGCGCAGGCCAAGGTGTAGGTCTGATGGAGGATGCGCCTAGCGTGGCGGAAGTCGTTGCACGTTTTAAGCTGGAATACGATGCTGCGAAAGCGCGTTTGATGGCGCTGTAATTGATTGCCAGTGTGTCCTGGACAAACTTGCAGGCGCGCTCAAAAATCACTCTAAAAAGCATCCACACCGGATGCTTTTTTATTTTGCTGGTAGCGCATTACTTCCTCATGTCATTCCGGCATGGTTTTAGCCGGAATCCCGTGTCTTCATCTTGATAACGTTTGCTGTCGCTAGTTTCCGGCTTAAAACACGCCGGAATGACGCTTCAGTTTTTTTGAACATCAATGTGATGATGATCAATATTTAACCTGAATATAGCCATCCGTTCAATATACTCCCCTTCTATTTTATAAAAAGTGCTCTATTGTCCAGTAATTATATGGACAACCTATATATACTAATTACCAGTATATTTTTATCATAACGTACACGGATCAAACTGCCGGCAGTTGCAAGGCTAAAATTGCCTTCATCGTAGCGATCTCTTGCCGCCATTCAAGTTTTTTCCACAATCTGCCGTAACCTCGTCATACCCCGCCAACTACTTCCCAATTCTTATGATGCGTCGCCTGATTGCTGTGCTGATCCCCGTATTGCTGTGCGCCCAGGTGCAGGCGAATGACGAGCCGACTCCGTCTAAACCGATTAAACCAGCTGCCGCAAAAGAGGAGGCTTCGGTAAAAGACGAAGCAAAACCCGCTGCGAAAGAAAAAGACAGCAAAGACAAAGAGCCGAAAGAAACCAAAGAAAGTAAAGCTGCCGCCGCAGCGCGTGCCAAAGAAGCTCTAGCCGCCGATGAGCTGGCCGCCAAAATTGCCGACAAGCTCGCTATCATCCGCAAAGAAAAAGAAGAAACGTCCCGTAGCAATCCTAAGGCAATGGCTAGAAGTTACGCCTATGCGCCACCGGTCAGAAAACCAGTAAGCGCTGACACGTCAAAAGAAAAAATCATGGACAGCCGTGGCATGACCATGAGTCCCAACGGCAGCATGGCATCCAGCAAACCGGTGCAATGGAGTTATGAAGGAGAGGGCGGCCCTTTAAACTGGGGCAAGATCAGCCCTGCTAACGCCAAGTGCGATAGCGGCGAGCGGCAATCGCCGATTGATATCCGTGACGGTATCCGGGTGGACCTGGCTCCCATCAGTTTTGACTATAAACCGGCTGGTTTCAGAGTCACGGACACAGGTCATACGATTCAGGTCAACCTTGGTCCCGGCAATTACATTACGGTGAATGGCCGTAGTTTTGAGCTGGTGCAATTCCATTTCCATAAGCCAGCGGAAGAGCGCGTCAATGGCAAAGGTTTTGAGATGGTCGTGCATCTGGTACACAAAGATGCTGATGGCAAACTCGCGATCCTCGCAGTGCTGATCGAGCGCGGCAAACCGCATAGTCTGGTGCAATCGGTCTGGAATAATTTGCCGCTGGAAAAAAATGACTCGATGCAAGGACCTGCTGCAATGGATTTAAACGAGATACTGCCAGCCAAGCGCGACTATTACACTTTTATGGGGTCTCTGACCGAACCACCTTGTACCGAAGGCGTATTGTGGCTGGTCATGAAAGAGCCGATAGAAATATCCGCAGAGCAATTAGCGATCTTCAACCGTTTGTATCCGATGAACGCCAGACCGATACAAAAAACCTCGGGTCGTCTGATCAAAGAATCCAACTAACTTAAAGAGTTGTTTGGGCCATGGTTCAGACCCTGGCTCAGACGTTAATTTATACAGATCAATCAATAAATTAAAATATACTCCCCTGTATTTTTCATAAAAATGCTCTAATGTCTAATTAATACATGGACAATTAAATATACATATGGGGAGTATAAATAAAATCATAGATGGCAGGCCGCCTATTACCATGCTCATTTCACCGGAATGAACACCTTAATATCGATGAGTCGTCATCAAGCCGGGTCAAAAAATTAGTCATAGTTGCTTACGGACGCAACATTCGCTTACAAGCTTTTCGTCAACGCAAATCGCCTCCAAAGAGTTAATTCCCTACACGGACAATTAATTAAAAGGAGCCCATCATGCGCCTGCCACTGAACAACTTCTCATTGAGTTTATCTCAGCATGTTTCCCGCTATGCCATCATCACAGCGGTCGTCGCCTCAAGTTTATTATCAGGCTGTGCGGTCTACGGACCGGCACCATACGGTCCGGCGGTGTATGTCAGACCCGCGCCTGTTGTCGTTGCACCAGCCTGGGGTTATGGCTATGGCGGCTACGGATATGGTCACTGGCGTCGTTGGTAGTTGGCAGGGTTTTGCGCTTTGACATCCGCCGCTGCATCAGTGGCGGATGTGGATTCGGGATTTAGAATTCGAGCTTCAATAAGCAAAATCTACTGATAGGTTCTGGCATCATCAATGACTTTGCCGTCATTGGGCAAACTACCTACCGCCATAAACACGATATCGCCGCGTAGTTTAGTCAGGTCACGCATGCAACTGATCAAGGCTTCTTTTAAGTCTGTCTGCGTGGACGTTTCGGCTGTTTTATCCACCTCGCAATGCAAAGTCATCACGTCATTTGCCATTTCGCCTGTCACAACCAGACGGGCTTTATGAATCTGCGGATGGCGTTTGACGATCTCTGCAACCTGCGACGGGTGCACAAACATCCCCTTAATTTTGGTGGTCTGATCGGCGCGGCCCATCCATCCCTTAATACGGGTATTGGTACGCCCACATGGTGAGATGTCTTGCAAGGTAGCTGACATATCGCCAGTACCAAACCGGATTAAAGGATAATCCGGATTGAAGGAGGTGATCACGACTTCGCCGACTTCCCCTTCTGCTACCAGATCACCGGTGCCCGGGCGGACGATCTCTAGCAAGATATCTTCGTCCAATACCATACCTGGATTGACTTGTCCGTTGGTCAGCGTCTCATAAGCGATATTGCCGATATCTGCAGTGGCATACATCTGCACCACATTCGGTATGCCGTGTTCTTGCAGCCATTTTCGTAAGCTGGGTGGTAAGGCTTCTGCGCCCAAAATCGCGTATTGCACGCTGCTGATATCCGCGCCCATTTCTGCCGCTTTGTCGATGATGATTTTTAAAAAACTGGGCGTGCCTACGTAAGCATCAGGACGTAATTCCACCATGGCTTGGACTTGCATCTCGGTCTGGCCTATGCCTGCTGGAATCACGGTACAACCCAGCTTAGCCGCCGCGCCCTCCACCATAAAAGCCGCAGGCGTAAAGTGGTAAGAAAAACAGTTTTGTATGATGTGACCTGCACGCAGGCCGACCGCGTGCATCGGTCTGGCGAAGCGCCACCAGTCTTGTGTCCGACCTTCAGGATCAAAGATAGGACCCGGCGACATAAAAATACGACTTAACTGTCGAGGTGCTGTTGTCGTCAATCCGCCAAAAGGTAATGCTGTTTTTTGTATGGTTTTTAAATCGGATTTACGCGTCACTGGCAACTGTGCCAGCGCTTGCCTGCTTTTAATCTCAGACGCCTGTACTCCCCGCAAAATCTGCGCCCATCCCGGTGCGGTTTGCGCGTGTGCAATCAGCTGCGGCAAGCGTGTCATTAGTGCTTGCTCACGGCTTGGCGGGTGGCGGGTTTCTAATGCATCCAGATAGGCGTTCATAGCTTGTTCTAGTAGGGGGTAACGTTATTGAGAGATTTAAAATAGGTATTAATTACGCCAGCCAGCGCTTGCGACGACGATAAAATTTCATCTCGCGGAAACTCTTGCGACCCGCACCAGAGACGCCGAGATAAAATTCTTTGACATCCTCATTCGTTGCCAACTCTTTGGCGTCGCCCTCCATCACGACCCGCCCGTTTTCTAGGATGTAGCCAAAATCGGCGTAACGTAAAGCGACATTGGTGTTTTGTTCCGCCAGTAAAAATGAGACGTTTTCTTTGGTGTTCAGACTTTTGACGATGTCAAAAATCTCTTCGACTAATTGTGGTGCGATGCCCATCGACGGTTCATCTAACAATATCATTGAAGGCTTCGCCATCAGTGCACGACCGATTGCGCACATCTGCTGCTCGCCGCCAGAGGTATAGCCTGCCTGCGACGTGCGGCGCTGTTTTAAACGGGGGAAATAGTGATACACCATCTCTAGCGATTCTTTTAATTCAGCGCGTGAGATTTTGCGCGTGTACGCACCCGTCAACAGATTTTCTTCTATGCTGAGATGTCCAAAACAATGACGACCTTCCATCACTTGCGACAAGCCGCGTTTGACTAATTCGTTCGGCGTCAGATGGTCAACCCGCTGTCCTTTAAAACAAATATCGCCTTTGGTAATATCGCCGCGTTCATTGCGTAATAAGGTGGAGATCGCTTTGAGCGTGGTTGATTTCCCTGCGCCATTAGCACCGAGCAGAGCAACGATTTTTCCCTGCGGGACTTGCAGCGAAATCCCTTTTAATACCAGGATGACGTGGTCGTAAATCACCTCAATATTATTCACGCTCAGATAGGCGGGGCTGGCCGCTACCGCATCATTGATACCAGCAATACTATGGGTCGTCATATCGATCTCACCTGCGAATTTTTCCAATTTATTGTTGATCAATTAGGTAGGGAAAGAAGCTGCGCCAATGATATTTTTCGCCGGCACAGCGACTCTCTCAACACAACAATTTATTTCAAACAAGCTGGTGTAATTTTCTTCTCAGTGGCATATTTATTCGACGATTCTTCGAGCAAGCTACGCGTCAGCGCTTTGTCACCAACCATCCAGTTCGGTGTGATGGCGACCCATTTGCTGCCATTCCATTGCTGTACTTTGACTGCGCCAGAACCTTCATGATCGTCGCAAGATGTTTTGACCGGCGGGAACATACCAAAAGCGCCCAAGGCTTTTTGACGTGCATCATCCACGTTCAGATTCTCGAAGCCCCAACGGATTTGCTCGCCCGTCATTTGCTTGCCTTTGCCGTACTTTTCTTGTGCTTTTAAGATGGCCTCAACCCACAACATGCCAGCAGTTACGCCACGCATGTGATACACCGAACCAATACGGGTTTTGTCTGCCAGATTGCCGTTACCGTTTGCATAGATTTTGCTGCGGATTTCATCCAGCACAGGATAGTTGCCTGGGGTATTAAAAGTCATGGAAGAATAGCCTTTTGCTGCATCACCCGCCGGGATGGTGTCTTCCTCAGAACCTGCCCACCAGACACCGAGCATTTTTTCACGTGGGAAGCCATTGCGTTGCGCTGTCTTGATCGCTACCGCATTCATCACGCCCCAGCCCCACAAAATGACGTAGTCAGGATTGGCTTGACGGATTTGCAGCCATTGTGATTGTTGTTCATTCCCAGGATGCGCAACAGGGATTTTGACCAGATCAAATCCGTATTGCTTAGCTTGTGCTTCCAGCACAGGTAAGGGCTCTTTACCAAAGGCGGAGTCGTGATACAGATAAACGATTTTTTTACCTTTGAGCTTATCCATACCACCGGATTTGTCGCCCAGATATTTGGTCATGGCGGCAGCCTGATTCCAGTAACTGGTAATCAGCGGGAAGATGTAAGGAAAGACCTTACCGTTGGCCGCATCAGAACGACCATATCCCAGCATGGTCATCGGGATTTTATCTTCTGCCACGCGATCTAAAATGCCGTATGCAATACCGGTAGAAAGCGGATCAACTAAGGAGGCGCCTCCTTTGGCTTGTTTAAGACGTTCATAACATTCAATACCGCGTGAGGCGTTATATTCAGTTTCACATTCTTCCCATGTCAGCTTGACGCCGTTCATACCACCTTTGGCATTGACCAGATTAAAGTAATCAATAATCCCGCCATAAAATCCCGAGCCACCCGCGGCATACGGACCGACCCGATACGACAGTAAGGGGATGAACTGTTCATCCGCTTGTGCCAGCCCAGATAGTGCAACAGTGCTGACTAAGGCTGCACTGAGTAATACTGATTTAAGCAATTTCATGATGTCTCCTTTTTTGGATGGATATTGCAACTATTTGTACTTGTTGCTTGATGTTTTTTTTACTGTTTTTACTGATTACTTATTGATTGATACAACTTAATACGGGAAAGGCCATAAGCGCAATTTTTCCTTTGCAATTTGCCACAAGCGCGCCAGACCATGTGGTTCTACTATCAGGAAAAAAATAATTAAACCGCCAAATACCATTAGCTCCAGATTGGACGCTACGCTGGTCGGCAGCGACAAACCATGCGCGATCATATTCAGAAAAATCGGTAGCAAGATGATGAAGGCCGAGCCTAAAAAAGACCCAAGAATAGAACCCACGCCACCGATGATAATCATGAACAAAATTCGGAAGGATAAATCTAGATTGTAGGCATCAGGCTCCACCGTACCAAGATAAGCGTAAGCATACAAAGCACCCGCCACACCGCAATAAAACGACGATACCGCAAACGCCAATAGTTTGGTACGCATAGGGCGAAAGCCGATGACCTCTGCCGCAACGTCCATGTCGCGTACCGCCATCCAGGAGCGCCCGACATTGGAGCGCACCATATTTTTTGCCAGCAGGGCGAGCACACAAACGATGCTCAGAGTGAGTAGATACTTTTTCACTGGGGTAGTAAAGCTCACACCAAAAATTATCATCTCCTGCGCGGTGATCACGCCAGAAGAACTGTAATTACTAAACCACTGTACTTTGGTCAAACACCAGACTACAAAAAATTGTGTTGCCAGCGTCGCTGCCGCCAGATAAAAACCACGTATGCGTAAGGACGGCAAACCAAATGCAATCCCCACTATTGCGGCACACAAGCCGCCCAACACAAATGCCAGCAATAAAGGAATGCCAGGAACACGCAACACAAAGTTATACGAGGCAAACGCACCTACTGCCATAAATGCAGCGGAGCCTAGCGACAGTTGGCCGGCATATCCAGTCAAAATATTTAGGCCCAATGCCGCCAGCGAGAAGATCAGAAAAGGAATCAAGATCGCAGAAAAGGTGTATGCCGACGCAATCAGCGGCACGACAAAAAACGCCAGTGCCAGAAGGACGACCATAGCGATCCTGTCCTGCCGCAACGGAAAAATCTGGTTGTCTGCGGCATAGCTAGACTTGAACTGACCTGCTTCACGATAGAACATGTATTTCCTTTATGTTGAAACCATTTTTAGATGTTTCCATTTTTTTATCCCCAATATCTATGGGGCTTTCAGGCCATTTTTGGCTGGGAAGGCACATAAGTATTGGACGTTCTAATTCATAAACTTCAAAAAATCATTGTAATAAATGACCTGATCATCGTAGTGTGCGCCATGCGCACCGGTACATTGTCCGTGCTGTCCGCTGCGGTGCGCATGGCGCACGCTATGACCAGCGCTGCATCTCGATTAAAGGGTTTTTAGAAGCTCCCATTTCGTCCAACTCGTCCAACTTAGCTAAGCCAAATCAAATCCGCCGGATAATTTTTTCGCCAAACAAGCCTTCTGGCCGCACTAGTAAAAATAATAATGCCAGTACATATGGGAACCAGCCTTCAATCCCGCCGCCAACCATCGGGCCGATATAGACTTCGGCTAATTTTTCAGACGCTCCAATAATCAAGCCCCCGACAATCGCACCAGGCACCGAGGTAAAACCACCGAGAATCAACACGGGCAGCGCCTTTAGTGCAACAAACGTCAGCGCAAACTGCACGCCGTTACGTGCGCCCCACAGCAAGCCTGCTACCAGCGCCACCAAGCCTGCTACTGACCAGACTACGGCCCAGATTTGTTGTAAGGGGATGCCAACCGCCAATGCCGCCTGATGATCGTCCGCCACGGCGCGTAAGGCGCGACCAATCTTGGTTTTAGAGAACAGTAACGCCAGCCCAGTAACCAGCAGCGCGCAGATCAGTGCGGCGATGACATCAAACTGCGAAATGATGATGTTGAACTTTTCCATCAGATATTCAATCGGCACATCTTCGATTGGCAAGTTCAGGCGGTGTGGTTGCGATCCCCACAGTAATTGCGCCAGGCCTTCGATAAAAAAAGTTAAACCGATGGTTGCCATGAATAAGGTGATCTCAGGTTGATTGACCAAAGGCCGCAATACCACACGTTCAATCGCCAAGCCGAGTAAGACCATCACACCCATCGTGAGTGGAATTGCCAGCCACAATGACAAGCCGAATTTCTCAGTCAGACCAACGCAGGTCAATGCCGCAAAAAATACCATCGCGCCTTGGGCAAAATTGAATACACCGGAGGCTTTGTAAATCAGCACAAAGCCAAGCGCCACTAGTGCGTACATCACACCAGAGAGCAAGCCGCCGATTAAGACTTCAAAGAAAAAATTGATATTCATTCTGGTCTAGCCTTTCAATGGGCGACGCCGAGATACGCGTTAATCACTTCCTGATTCGCCAGCACTTCTGCCGGAGTACCATCGCCAATTTTTTTGCCATAATCCAGCACGACCACGCGGTCTGAAATATCCATGACCACGCCCATATCATGTTCAATCAATACGATGGTGGTGCCGAGCTGATCGTTGACATCCAGAATAAAGCGGCTCATGTCTTGTTTTTCTTCCACATTCATGCCTGCCATGGGTTCATCTAGTAACAAGATTTCTGGTTCCGCTGCCAAGGCACGACCTAGCTCGACTCTTTTTTGCAAACCGTAAGACAGACGACCTACCGGTGTTTTACGGATATGTTGGATTTCTAAAAAATCGATGATTTCTTCGACCTTTTGACGATGTTCGATTTCTTCCTTTTGAGCCGGCCCCCAATACAAGGCTTGCATCAGAAAATTACTTTTCATTTTCAGATTGCGTCCCGTCATGATGTTGTCGAGTACGCTCATGCCTTTAAATAAAGCGATGTTCTGGAATGTCCGGGCGATGCCACTTTTTGCCGCTGCATAGGTGTTCATATCTTTACGCCGCTGACCACGATAAGTGATCGTCCCCTCTTGCGGGTGATACACGCCGTTGATCACATTGAGCATTGAACTTTTACCTGCACCGTTGGGGCCGATAATGGCGCGGATTTCATGCTCTCTGACATTGAAAGAGATATTCGTCAGCGCTTTAATACCACCAAACGCCAGCGAGATGCCCTGCAGATCCAGGATCACTTCGCCGATTTTTCTGCCATTCGTGGGTGTCGCCATAGTCACCATCGTCATCGGATCTACCATCGCATTCATACTGTGTTTTTCATGAGTCATGCCGCCTGTTGATGCGCTGCATAGGTTTTTACATCGCTGATATGCAAATCAGCATTGACTAATCCCTGACGGCCATCTTCAAATTTGACCTGAGTTTCTATGTATTGCGACCGCTTACCGGAATACAGCGCATCGATCAGCACGGCGTATTTTTGCGCGACAAAACTACGTCGTACTTTGCGTGTGCGGGTGAGTTCATCATCATCGGGGTCAAGCTCTTTGTGCAGTATCAAAAAGCGATGAATCTGGGTGTTAGCCATCAGGGCTTCGCCCGCCAGATCGGCATTGACTTTCTCGATACAAGAAACGATTAGCTGATAAGTTTCTGCCTTGGCTGCCAGATCGGTGTAGCCAGCATAAGCAATGCCGCGCCGCTCTGCCCAATTGCCGACGGCTTCCAGATCAATATTGATAAAAGCGCAGACCGTATCGCGACCATTGCCAAAGGCGACAGCTTCTTTGATATAGGGGAAAAACTTTAATTTGTTTTCAATATAGTTGGGAGCAAAGATATCGCCATTGATCAGCTTGCCCACATCAGCCGCACGGTCGATGATTTTTAAGTGGCCGTCGCTATCAAATATTCCAGCGTCGCCGGTATGGAAGTAGCCATCTGCATCCATCACCTCGGCGGTGGCGTCAGGACGTTTATAGTAGCCCGATAACATTGAGGTAGATTTCACCAGTACCTCGCCATTGCTGGCGAGTTTAATTTCTACGCCTGGCGCTGCCTGACCTACGCTATCAAATTTGATGTTGCCATCGGGCTGCAAGCACACGTAGGCACAGGTTTCAGTGGAGCCGTATAACTGCTTGAGGTTAATGCCGATAGAGCGATAAAACCGGAACAGATCAGGACCGATTGCGGCACCGGCAGTATAAGCAACCCGTACACGTGATAAGCCGAGTACGTTTTTTAAGGGCGCATAGATCAGCAGATTGCCGATTGCGTAGCGGATGCGGTTGAGCAGTGATACGGGTTTGCCATCCAGAATATCGCTACCAATTTCGCGGGCGATTTCCATATAGTGATGAAACAATTTACGCTTGATGGCGCTAGCATCTTCCATTCGTATCATGACCGTGGTTAACATATTTTCAAACACGCGTGGCGGAGCAAAATAATAGGTCGGTCCGACTTCGCGCAAATCGGTCAATACCGTCTCACCGGACTCAGGGCAATTGACGGTAAAGCCTGCCGTCATTGCTTGTGCATACGAGAACAAATGATCACCAACCCAGGCCATTGGCAGGTAAGACAAAATATCTTCACGTTCGCTGAGCTGATCAAAGCCCGTGCCGCCTGTCGCTGCGTGGATAAACGAGCGGTGGCTTTGGCATACGCCTTTAGGTTTGCCGGTAGTGCCTGAGGTGTAGAGCATGACGGAGGTGTCGTCAGCTGTACCTAAATTAACTTGCTGGATAAAAAAGTCCGGATGGGCTTTGTCGTAAGCGCGTCCCAAGTCTTGCAGCACGGCATAAGAGGTGAGTTCGTCTTGGTGGTAATGACGCATGCCGCGATCATCGTCAAACACAATATGACTAATCCCGGCATAGTGCTGTTTGATTTCTAATAGTTTATCGACTTGCTCCTGATCCTCTACAACTGCGAACTGGATTTCTGCATTCTCCAGCACATAAGCCATATCTGCCGCTGGTGAATCTTGGTAGAGCGGCACCGCAATCCCGCCTAGACATTGCGCGGCAGCCATGGCCCAATATAAACGCGGACGATTATCGCCAATGATGGCAAGGTGCATACCGCGCTGGAATCCCTGCGCTGCAAGCCCACAAGCCAGCGCACGGACTTCATCACAGACTTGTGCCCAGTTCCAGGTTTGCCAGATACCCAAATCCTTCTCTCTGAACGCCGGACGCGATGCATGCAATTGCGCATTACGTAGTAGGAGCTTAGGGAAGGTGGTGTAATCCGGCATTGCTTGGTTGACGTCGATATGCTTCATTTGTCTCCATCATTTCATACTTGTTTTATGATTATCGACTGAGTGTCCTTACTATCCCTTACGGCATACTTACTAACTTTGTTAGCGTCGTACGCATGCGAGAATGATCGGGAGTTTGTAATAGCTGACCTTACCTACAGTTTCGCTTATACAATGTCCCAGCACGCGTTTTCAGTAAATATTCTTTTGCGTATTTTTGTTAGCTGGAGTGTAGCCAGATCAAATTCTCAGTGCTGTCATTTGCCCGACAATCTCGCTGAAACAACACAATTTCGGTGCTGCGCCGCACCATACTAATATAGCAAAAACGATGCAACCAATTCCTCCAGATCAGCCGATTCAGCCAAATCTATCGTCGCCCGCTAGCTCTGCTCCAGCGTCAACATCAGCATCAACGTTGACTCCTGCAGTGACTTCAGCTGTGACCTCTACCGACCGGTTTTCCCGTACGATGTGGGCGAGCATGCTGACACCAGAGCATATGCAAAAGGTAGAAGCCGAAGTCATAGAGCGTTTTGTCCCCGCAGGCGGCTACGTCTGCCGCAAAGGCGATACGGTTGACTATTGGATGGGGGTGATTGACGGCTTTTTGAAGATGAGCAGTATGTCACCCGAAGGCAAGACCGTGACCTATAGCTGCATGCTGGCAGGTGGCTGGTTTGGCGAAGGCTCGGTGCTCAAAACAGAAGCACGTAAATATGATGTCGTCGCCCTGCGCGACACCAGAGTCGCGTTTATGCCGCGCAGTACCTTTGACTGGCTATTAGACAACAGCATTCCGTTTAACCGTTTTTTATTGCAACAACTCAATGAACGCTTAGGCTTGTTTATCTCACTGGTGGAATACGATCGCATGCTTGATACAGACACCCGGGTAGCACGCTGTCTGGCGTCCTTATTCAATCCCTATCTGAATCCCGGCACCAGTATGCAATTGCAAATTTCTCAGGAAGAGATTGGCTATATTTCCAGTGTGTCACGTCAGCGTGCGAATCAGGCTTTACAGATATTAGAGAAGCAAAAACTGCTGAGTATTGACTACGGTGGTATTACCGTACTCGATCTTGAGGGCTTGCGTAGTTTTTTGGGAGATGCCGCCAAATGAAAACGTTGACAGTGATCGGTGCTGGCAAAGTGGGTCAGGTATTCGCACAGCAATTCGTGCGACACCAACTATTTACGATTCAACAAATTTGTAACCGTTCTATGGCCAGTGCGCAGCAAGCGGTGGCGATGGCTGGTGCAGGCAGTGCGGTGTCTGCGATAGCGGAACTTACTCCTTCCGATATTTACCTGCTGACCGTGCCGGACGATCATATTGCGGCTACTTGTCAGTCATTGGCAGACGCGGGTTTGCTGGCTGCAAGCAACATCGTATTCCATTGCAGCGGTGCGAAAGCATCCAGCGAATTAGCAGCAGCGATTGCGACAGGTGCGGCGGTTGCCAGCGTTCATCCGGTCCGCAGTTTTGCTGATGCTGCTTATGTTGCCGCCAATTTTTCCGGGACGATTTGTAGTTTGGAAGGTGATGACCGTGCGCTGGATGTACTTCTTCCCGCCATACAAAAAATCGGTGCGCAGACTGTTCAGATTAGTGCCGAGAATAAGTTGCTATATCACGCAGGATCGGTGTTTGCGAGTAATTATCTAGTGACCTTGATGGATATTGCTTTGCATGCTTACGAGGCGGCAGGCATACCGCCAGAATTGGCAAAGGCGATGGCACAGCCCCTGGCACAACAAAGTTTGGATAACGTTTTTCAATTAGGAAGTGCCGCCGCACTGACCGGCCCCATTGCGCGGGGAGATATGACCACAGTCGCTAAGCAGCTGCAGGTTGTCAACGATTGGGATGCAAGCGCAGGTGCACTATATCAAGCGTTTACCCCACCAACGGTCGCCTTGGCGCAGCGCAAGCAGACACCTTATTCAGAGAAATAAACGCTGTTTCTGCCATTCTCTTTGGCTTGTTGTAGCGCTACTTCGGCACGATCAAATACGCTGTCTTCCGTCTCGTTATCTTTGCATTGAGCCACACCCATGCTGACGGTAACTGCCAAACGCTTTTTCGCCAGATCGGTGGTGCGTGAAAAATCATTCGCCGCAATTGTACTGCGCAGATTTTCGGCAATCGAGGTGGCCTTTTCCAGGGTACAGTTTTTTAATAAGATCAAAAATTCTTCACCACCCCAGCGGCAAATGACATCACTTTCACGCAAAGAACGTTTGGCAATCAAAGCGATTTCTTTCAGAACATGATCACCGACTAAGTGGCCATTTTTATCATTCACTTTTTTGAAAAAATCGATGTCGATCAACGTTACACACAAAGGCAAACGTGAGCGTCCGCTATCGAGCAGGGCTTGTTGAAATACAAAATCAAATGCATGGCGATTTGGGAGTGACGTCAGTTGATCGGTGGCCGCAGATTTTTCTAAGCGTTGCTGGAAGTGTCGTACCGACAGCACCAATAATACGACCACGATCAACATAATCGCGGCACTAACTGCCAAGTTAATCTGGAAGATATCTTGCAGAGGTTTGATATTACTACCGACCTCTTGCTCGACCAGCAAATGCCAGCCTAATTCTGGAATAAACCGCTCGCTGACAGCGATATGTTCGGTTTCGTTTTTATAATCCAGAAGTTGCGATTCAATTTTTTTGTTGGCTAAAATCTGTCCGGCGATACTGCGCATGCCGGGCATATCTTGCAGATTACTCAGACTTCGCTTCATCGCGCTGCCAGCTAAGACTATCGTCCCTTTTTGGTCTACAAAATAGATGTTGCGATGCAGGCTCGATTGATAGCTATCGATTAGACGCCTCATCGTATCTAAGGTAACGCTGACACCTGCCACGCCAATAAATTTACCGTTGTAATCGAGTATACGGTGATTGATAGCAATCGTCATGCTGTCACGATTGGCGATATCAGTATCGACATTGATTTCGTAGGCGGTTTTTAAATTTGCTACGCGGAAAAACCATTTGTCACGTGCTTCGCTAGCGACGATTGTTTTTTGCGTGCCATCGGGCGAATAAGACTGATGGGTAATGGCGGATGCTAAAAAGCTGGTAGCGGCATTATTTTTTGATTTGATTTCTTTTAAATAATGCGTGATTTGTTCTATATTTTGTTGCTGTTCTTGGTCTGACTTTTGTTCTGACTTTTGGTCCGGTTTTTGATCAGTTGCCTTATCAAGTTCGGCATTGATGATCCAATCACGCACAAAGGTATTATTCGCCATTTGCGAAGCGATCAGAACGGGTCGCAAGATATCTTTTTGCAGTTCTGCAAGTACGGCGTCACTGGTGACGGGCAAGGCTTGTTCAGAACTATTTTGGTACACCGTATCGCGCGATACTTTATAACTGGCGAGCGTGATAAATCCGAATCCAGCGATCAGGATGAGCGAAAGGCAGATGAGCAAACCGTATTGTTTTAATATTTTTCGCATAAGATGAAAATCAAAACGCGGTAAATGTTTGACTTCGTGCCCTGCGATGCGTCTGAACCAGAATGAGGATAAGACGTACCTGTGGCACAAATCAATTTTTGTGGTGTTGCGGCAAGATCATACTATAAAGGTCGCCGGATTCCCGTTTAAATTCGAGGGGATGTGTGCGAATTACGGGGAAAAATGACGAAAAAAATTGCCGCAGATCGCGGCAATTTTTTCATCTCAGAGCACAGCCTGGCGTTTGCCAGACTTTAAAATCCAAGTTTAAGGACGTGGTGTGATGGATACATGCAATTTCAAACGTGAACCCGGGTCGTACGGCATGATGCTAGTGTAAGTGCGGTTATGGTACTCGTAGGTTACGGCATATCCATTATTGCGGGTCTCCCAATGATCTACATTAGTACAACGACGCACTGGCTGGCTGTCGTAAGTTGGTTGTTGATTGGCACCGTTATTGCCATTGTTATCTACGCGATCACCCACCACTGCACCTGCAATCGCACCCGCTGCCGCTGCTGCAATACGACCATTGCCGCCCCCCACCTGGCTACCCAGCAAACCACCAGCGATACCGCCGATGATAGAGCCGCCAGCACTGCGCTGTTGTTGCGGCTGCTGACGTTGTACTGTCTCATAGTCGGTGCGGCATTCTTGACGCGGCACGTTGACTTGTTCGACTTGAGGCGCAACATTGATGACGCGAGCGAAATCATCGTAATCTGCTGCATGCGCTACGGACATTCCAAGACCTAAGAATGCAGTCGTTGCTGAAATAAGGGCTGTTTTCTTCAGATTGAGTGTCATTTTGTACCTCGTTTTATTAATCACAGTCCTCATATAACGTCTGGCTCCAAAAAAAGAAGACATGATTTGAAATTTAAATGTAAAACTCTGTATCAACCATGACATATAAAGCACTTTTCTGAAATCAAGTTATTCTGATGTTAATGGTTGTAATGTTTTGATCAAACCTTAATCAAATTCTAAACAGACCTTAATATTTTTAAAAAAGGCAACTATGCAAATGCAATGGACTAGCTGGGCTACGATCGCGGCGCTTGCCGTATATTTCTGGACTTTTATGAATGCAGGAAAAGCACGCATGCAGCATAAAGTTCTTGCGCCTTCTATGGACGGTCCACCCGAATTTTTACGCGCTTTGCGGGTGCAAACTAATACGCTTGAGCAAATTATTTTTTTCTTGCCATTCTTATGGTTAGCCGCCATTTGGTTTAGTGACCGTGCGGCGGGTATCGCAGGCGCAGTCTGGGTGGTCGGGCGTTTGATGTATGCATTGGCATATTACCAAGATGCTGCAAAGCGAGCACCCGGTTTTATGATCGCTACGCTGGCGTCGCTGGCATTATTATTGATGGCAATATTTGGTTTGTTGCAGCCTTTATTTTCGACTCGTTAACCCGGACTGCTCTATACGATGCTGACTTCTAAAACTACTGCTCCCGTTTGGGTGTCTTATATCCTGGCTGCCATCGCTTTATATGTTGTGCTGAAGATGGGTTTGCTGGTGGCGCTGTTTTCTGGGTTGCTGGTCTATTCCCTGATTCACTTACTCGCGCCTACCATAGAGCGAAAATTTAGCAGCCAGCAATCGCGCATGATTGCGGTTATTTTCTTGTCGGTAGTGATTATTGCCACGATTTCTCTGGTGCTCTGGCTGCTCTACGCCTACTTGCGCAGTGAAGGCGGTAACCTTAATGTGCTATTGCAAAAAATGGCCGACATTATTGATGCCTCCAGCGACCAGATGCCGGATTGGGTCAGTAATAACTTGCCAGAAGGCGCCGATGCTTTGCGAGAGCTACTGACCAACGGCTTTAGAGAGCACGCATCTGAAGCTAAATTGCTGGTGCAAGAAGCCGGACATGTGATTGTGCATCTGCTGCTGGGAATGATCATAGGCAGTATGGTCGCCTTGCAGGAAGCGACACAGCATGCCAACTACCGTCCATTTGCAGCCGCTTTGCATCAACGCGTGGTGACCTTGGGTCTGATGTTTCAGAAAATTGTGTTTGCCCAAGTGCGCATCTCGCTGATTAATACCGCATTTACAGCGATCTATTTATTGGTGATTTTGCCATTAGCCGGTATTCATTTGCCACTGACCAAAAGCATGATTTTGATTACCTTTTTGGCCGGACTGATCCCCGTGGTCGGTAATATTCTGTCCAATACGGTGATCGTGGTGGTAAGTTTGTCGCACTCTTTGCACACCGCCGTGGCCTCGCTGGTATTTATGGTGGTGATACACAAGCTGGAATATTTTTTAAACGCAAAAATTATCGGTTCCAAAGTCAATGCCCGTTCCTGGGAGCTGTTGACCGCGATTTTGGTCATGGAAACTATATTTGGCGTGCCGGGCGTAGTGGCAGCCCCTGTTTTTTATGCGTATATTAAAAGGGAATTGAGCGATCAGGGCTTGGTGTAGTTGTCAATGGGCTTTACCTCAATACGCTTCCATAGTTATTAATTTAAAGGAAATAAAATGATTTTAGAACTCGCCGATATTCGTATCCAGCCAGGCAAACAAGCCGAATTTGATATCGCCATCCAACGTGGCCTGAGTGAAGTGATTTCTCATGCCAAAGGGTTTAGTGGTTACAAAATCAACAAAGGAATAGAGTCGCCGGAACGTTACGTCCTGATGATTTTTTGGGAGACTTTGGAAAACCACACCGTCGATTTCCGCGAGTCACCGGCGTTTCAGGAGTGGCGGGCGATTGTCGGCGGTTTCTTCGCCGTGCCGCCGACGGTTGAACATTTCAATCTGCTCGCTGAAGCATAAGATTTCTAGGAGGAATTTAATATACTCCCCTATATTTTGATCAATAATGCCGTAGTGTCCAATGATTATATGGACGATTAATAAATACATATAGGGAGTATTTTTTATTATTGAAACTTACTGATGAGATCAGTCAGCGATAGCTAAATAATTATCGTGAAAATAATCATCACTTTCAAACCAAAGGACTACGCAATATTGATCCGAGAATCGCGTGGCAAAACTGTCATGTCTTGATAATTGTTATTTCATCCCAAGTTACGCAAGCCAAGCACGTCAATTGCTGATTCCCGTTAGAATCCCTCCTATGCTATTCAGCAATTTAGCGCACTACGCATATCAGCAGTACCCTGCCCAGCTATACTACAAAGGACATCATGGTTCCGCACCTCGTTACCGCCCTCAACGGCCCCTTGCTTGATTTAGAAAAAAAGATACTCGAAGCCACGCCTGCGATCGAGCGCTGGTTCCGTCTGGAATGGCAAGAGCATACGCCACCGTTTTACTGCTCAGTTGATTTGCGCAATTCTGGCTTTAAACTGGCACCAGTGGACACCAATCTGTTCCCTGGCGGCTTCAATAATCTTTCTCCAGAAATGTTACCGCTGGCAGTACAAGCGGCAATGGCCGCGATTGAGAAATACTGTCCAGACGCTAAAAACTTGTTACTGATCCCGGAGCGCCACACACGCAATGCGTTCTATTTGCAAAACGTCGCACGCCAGATGCAAATTTTCCGTCAGACCGGTCTAAATGTCCGTCTCGGCACCTTGTCTGAAGACATCAAAGAGCCAACGGCGATTGATCTGCCAGACGGTACGCAATTGATTTTAGAACCGCTGGAACGCTCCGCCAATGGTCGTCGCCTTGGCTTGAAGAATTTCGATCCTTGTACGATTTTGCTCAATAATGATTTGTCGGCAGGTATCCCGCCGATTTTAGAAAATCTCAATGAGCAAACCTTGTTGCCGCCATTGCATGCAGGTTGGGCAGTACGTCGTAAGACCAATCACTTTGCCGCTTATGATGAAGTTGTCAAGAAATTTGCCAAGCTGATTGATATTGATCCGTGGATGCTGAATCCTTATTTTGCCAAATGTACCGGCATCAATTTCCACGAACGGATCGGTGAGGATGAACTGGCCAATACCGTCGATACGATTCTGGCAAAGATCCGCAAAAAATACAAAGAATACGGCATCAAAGAAAAACCGTTTGTCATCGTCAAAGCCGATGCCGGTACCTATGGCATGGGCATCATGACGGTGCGTGACGGTAGCGAAGTACGTGATTTAAACCGCAAACAGCGCAACAAAATGTCGGTCGTTAAAGAAGGTCTGGAAGTCAACGATGTGATCGTACAAGAGGGCGTACATACCTTCGAGCAGATCAACGAATCCGTCGCCGAGCCTGTCGTCTACATGATGGATCGCTACGTCGTTGGCGGCTTCTATCGCGTGCATGAAGATCGCGGCGTTGATGAAAACTTAAACGCACCGGGCATGCATTTTGTGCCGCTGGCATTTGCCCAGCAACATGCCGTACCGGATATCACCGCCAAACCAGGCACCGCCGCACCGAATCGTTTTTATATGTATGGCGTAGTAGCACGTCTGGCCTTATTGGCAGCGTCGCTGGAGTTGGAAAAAACAGATCCAAATCCTGAGGTGTATTAAGCCGATATCGGATTAGTCTCGTCCGCTCTCCTCGCCCGCTTGCGGGAGAGGGGTTGGGGGTGAGGGAGATTGACATGCCGAGCAATTCTAATTTGAGAAGTAATTTAAAGATCCATCATGAAAATCGTATTCCTCACCGATCCGCTCGATCAATTTAAAACCTATAAAGACTCCACCTTCGCCATGATGCGCGAGGCGGATTCTCGCGGGCACCAGTTGTTTGCTTTCGGACCAGACGACATGGCCTTAGAAGGCGGCGTGGTGGTGGCAAATGTCCGTCGGATCACTCTGACGGGTGACGCGCATGACTGGTATCGTGCCGAAGCCCCGCAAGCGTCAGCACTAAGTGCGTATGATGCGGTTATACAGCGCAAAGATCCGCCATTTGATATGGAATATATCTACGCAACGTATCTGTTGGAGCTGGCGGAGCAGCAGGGCGCGCGCGTCTTTAACAAGCCGGCCGCGATCCGTAACCATAATGAAAAATTGAGCATTGCTCAGTTCAGTCAATTTACTACGCCTACTTTGGTAACGCGTGACGAGCAGCGGATTCGCGCTTTTCACCAAACCCATCAGGATATTATTTTAAAACCGCTGGATGGCATGGGCGGTGCCGGCATTTTCCGCATCCGTGATGACGGGATGAATCTCGGTTCGGTGATCGAAACCTTGACGCTCAATGGTGCCAGAACCATCATGGTGCAGCGCTACATTGCTGAGATCGTGCATGGCGACAAACGGATTTTGCTGATTGGCGGCAAAGTGGTCCCGTTTGCGTTGGCACGCATCCCGCAAAACGGCGAAGTACGCGGCAATCTGGCCGCCGGTGGCGTTGGCGTGGCACAAGAATTAACGGCGCGCGATCTGGAGATTGCAGAGACTTTGGCGCCAATACTGTACCAGCGTGGTCTGTTGCTGGTAGGATTAGATGTCATCGGGCATTATTTGACGGAAGTCAACGTCACCAGCCCGACTTGTTTTCAAGAAATTACGCAGCAAAAAGGCTTTAATGTGGCTGGCATGTTCATCGATGCGCTGGAGTCCGCTATTTGATGTAAGAATATACTGCTATAGAGTATATTCTGGTGTCCAGATAAATAATGGGCTGTAAGCATGGTTTTTGTGCATACTCCCAAGAAATGTGAATATGGTTGGAATACTTTTATTAACCCATGCCCCGCTGGGGTCGGCCTTTATGCAGGCCGCGGCGCATGTGTTTCGCGGCATGCCAGAACATTTTGAAGCGATTGATGTTATCGCTGACCAGAATATTGATGACGTTAATCGCCTTGCAAAAGAAGCGATTAAACGTCTCGACGCTGGTACAGGTGTGCTGGTCATGACAGATGTGTTGGGCGGTACACCGTCGAACTGTTGTCGTCAGTTAGGTGAGCCTGATCAGGTGGCAACCATTGCCGGCGTTAGCTTGCCGATGTTGCTGCGCGCTATTACCTATCGTCACGATACTCTGGATGTAGTGGTGGAGATGGCTTTGGCGGGCGGGCAAAATGGCGCTTTGCGAGTGGATAACCGGGTAAGGCTTTCTCCTAACTGAGTAGGTAATTGAGGTTGTCAGTAAGTGGATAAATACGGTTATATGTACGGTTATAGGTAGGTTCAGATTCAAGCTAATAAACCAATAAGGTCGTTCATTATGTCGAGTAAAGTGAAAATGCAATGATCCAACAAGAAATTGAAATCGTAAATAAGCTGGGCCTGCATGCACGAGCATCAGCAAAATTCACTCAACTGGCGGGCAAATTTAAGTGTGAGGTCTGGCTCACCCGCAATAACCGCCGGGTCAACGGTAAATCGATCATGGGCGTGATGATGCTAGCCGCAGGCAAAGGCAGCAAAGTCTTGCTGGAGACCGAAGGTGAGGACGAACAAGCCTGTTTTGACGCCATGCTTGCGTTGGTGAATGACAAGTTTGGTGAAGGCGAGTAGTGAACATCGCTAGCGCCAAAATTCTGGCTGCTAAAGCCAACACCATTAGCTCGTAGCAAAAATAAAAAGAGTAAAAGGGGACACAACAGCATGGCATCATTTACATTGCAGGGCATCCCCGTTTCACGCGGTATCGCCATAGGACGCGCTCACTTAATGCGTCCCGCCGCGCTGGATGTCGAGCATTACCTGGTTGCCCAGGAGCAGATCGAATCAGAAGTGCTGCGTCTGCAAGATGCCATCGTTCAGGTCCACAAAGAACTACAAACCATCTGGGCCGATCTGCCATTGGATGCGCCGACCGAGCTTGGCGCTTTTCTGGATGTACATGCGCTGATCTTGTCCGACCCGATGATCTCTGAAGCGCCGCTAGAAATCATCCGCACCCGCAATTACAACGCAGAGTGGGCGCTGGTGACTCAGATCGATGCCTTGTCTGCGCAGTTTGATGAGATAGAAGACGACTACCTGCGTGAACGCAAAGCCGACATCCAGCAAGTTGCCGAGCGCGTGCTCAAAGTCTTAACCGGTAGCGCCAATGACTTACCACGTGACGCCAATGTGAATGAACGCCGCGGGAATATGATTGTCGTTGCGCGGGATATTTCACCCGCTGATATGATGCAATTCCGCGATGCGGCTTTCAGCGGTTTTGTGACGGACGAGGGTGGCCAAAACTCCCACACAGCAATCGTATCGCGCAGTTTGGGTATTCCCGCCGTGGTTGGTTTGGGCAACGCTTCTCATCTGATTCAGCAAGACGACTGGCTGATTATTGATAGCGACGCCGGTGTAGTCATCGTCGCGCCCTCGGCTCAGGTGATTGAGGAATATCGCAACCTGCTAGCGGTTTTACTCAAAACCCGTAAAAAATTAACCCGGCTCAAAAAGACCCCAGCCATTACCCAAGATGGTATCGAGATCACCCTGCTGGCGAATATTGAATTGCCGCAAGATGCCATCACCGCGATGGAAGCCGGTGCCAGCGGCGTTGGTTTATTTCGCTCAGAGTTTTTGTTCATGGGACGTACCGGCCACGAGCAAGAATTACCTACCGAGGAAGAACAGTTCGTCGCCTACCGCGATGCCGTGCTCGCCATGAAAGGCAAGCCCGTCACCATCCGTACACTCGATGTAGGCGCTGACAAACCACTCGACACCACCGATCACAATATTCTGAACCCCGCACTGGGCTTGCGCGCAATCCGCTATTGCCTGGCCGAGCCACAATTATTCCTTACGCAATTACGTGCGATTTTGCGCGCCTCCGCTTTTGGACCGGTACACATTCTGATCCCGATGATGGCGCACGCATTTGAGATTGATCAATCTCTGGCGATGATAGAACAGGCCAAAAAATCCTTGCTGGCAGAAGATAAAAAGTTTGATGACAAAGTCCCGGTCGGCGCCATGATCGAGGTTCCTGCTGCGGCACTCAGCTTGCCGATGTTTGTCAAAAAGCTGGATTTTTTATCAGTCGGCACCAACGATTTAATCCAATACACGCTGGCAATTGATCGCGCTGATCATGAGGTCGCCCATTTATACAGCGACATTCATCCCGCCATTTTGCAATTGCTGGCGATGACCGTCAGCGCCGCACAAAAGGCCGAAATTCCGGTCGCGATTTGCGGAGGTATGGCGGGTGATATCCGTTTGACGCGCTTGCTGATCGGGATGGGATTCCGCGAGTTATCGATGCCCCCGGCTTTGCTGCCAGAGATTAAACAAGAAATCCTCAATACCAATATCGAGTCCTTGCAATCTTTAGTCAAAAAGATTCTGCGTTCTTACGATCCTGATGTGATTCAAGAAAGTTTGGCTCAGTTAGCCATCGCCTGATTTGATATTGGGAATGGCTTAAAAAAAGTAGATTTACGCCGGATCTGCTTTTGCAGACAGACCTGACGTCGATCAACTTAACTCAACTAGACGGCATCGCCTCTAAATAAATGGCTATGTTTTCGATGTCTTGGTCTTTCAATCCATGCGCGATTGTTTTCATCAGCGCACCCTCAGGCCGCTGATCGGTATTTCTAAAGACCATTAATTGTTTCTTAGTATAGTCCGCATGCTGACCTGCCAAACGAGGGAATAGTTGCATGCCCTCAGCCTTAGGGCCATGACAACTGGCGCAAGCGGGAGTATTGCTTGCTGTAATGCCTTTTTCATAAATCGCTTTTCCTGCAATTAACAGATTTTCGCTGGACTTTTTCCCTGCAGGAGCACGCTGTTCAGAAAAATACTGCGCTAGCCCCTCAATCTGATTGTCTGTCAGACGTGCACTGATACCCCACATGTATTCATATCCTTCAGGGTCTGAACGGCCATGAGTTTTAAACGATTTCAATTGTTCAGTCAGGTAGAGTTTTGATTGCGCCGCTAAGTTGGGAAAAATCGGCGAAGTCGAAATACCGTTTACCCCATGACAATTTGAGCAAACCTGAAGCGCCACCGTTTTAGGTAATACTGTAGGATCGTCTAGCGCTCGCGACCTTTCCTCTGAAGTACAAGCACTTAAGAAAATACTAGTACCTAACAGGAGTAAGAGAAATGTATTGCTCTTACGGCGCCTCTGTTCCCCATGAAATTGGTGACGCAGATATGTTGCTTGTTCACGATTGATCATTTAATAGGCTCCCCATGCGTACAGAAAAAACGTATTGTTATCTTTCGCATTTCGTCCTGATCCGTCGTAATTAACAGATGCACCATGGAATCTATTGAATCGATAATACTGCGCACCAATTCTTAGATATTGTACTGGCGTCCAAAATAACTCTGGCACAAATCCTCGAGTATCCGGGTTACTGGCAGGATCAGGATATAAGATATTGTCGGATGTTCCTGTCGTACTGAAATAACTCAGGCTACCTCCATATTTGGCTCGGTAAATGTAGCTGGCTTTCATTTTTAGCTGATTCAGCGTGTTGGAAGCGTTTGCACTTACGCCAGTGATGTCTCCATTGTTAATGGTTTCGCGTACATAGCTGATTTGTGCAGTAACAGAATGGGGATCGAGTAAATATTGATACTGGGCATCCACTCCTCTGTCGCGGTACTTAATAGTAGGACCTGCAAGAGTCAGGTTATCAGGGTAGACATCAGTGTTCATCGCTAACAGGCCGACCATAGCACTATGCGGACCCCAATCGTGGCTAAGTGCCAAGCGAATGTAGGGATTAATTCCCTTTAGTTTGGTCTGATCAGTATTAGCTATACCTTTACTCAAAAAAGAGAATGAGCCGTTCGCAGTTTGATAACCCGAAATCTCAGCATATATAGTTTGATTTAAGAAAATATATGCACCAGTGCCTGCTACTTGCGAGCCTAGTTGTGTGATTATTGGACTAGCGTCGGCGCCGGTCACGCCAAAGCCAGTCGGAACATATTGCAACCATGCGGGAGCGGTGTTCCAAGGATCCGATATAGATGGATTGTTATTGACACTAAACCCAAAAATCAAATCCCGGTTTGCATCGATATATCGATCAGCGTAGCGCAGGTCAAAGTTATCTGATCCCCATTTGCCTTCCCATTGATTCGTATCTGTATTTTGACTGCTGTAATTGTTGTAAGTAAATTGAGCAAATATGCCGACATTATTTGTGATTTTGCCTGCCACAAAAACGCTACCTGTTTGAAAAAGCGCTACTGCATCTTTTGCAAACGCGGCGTCAGCGGTTGGAGTCGCACTTTTTGTATAACTTGCGACTGCCATCACTGCTAAAGGATTTCCTCTTTCACCTATGGTGTAACCAGTCATTTTGAATAGCCGCCCGTATGGCGTTAATTCAGGAAATTGTCCCCCGGCATGGCATGCAACACAGTTTTGTCCTGTCTGTCTGGCGAAAGAAGGTAATGCGTGTACTGAAGAGAGAATTAAAAAATTACAAAAAATGAATAGTATTTTGTAGTGCCAGTATTTAATTAAAGAAATGGGTTTCTCATGGGAGTTCATCGCTTGCCTTGCTCCTTCTGTTTGTTGTGTTCAACGTTTACAGTTTTTTTGACCAGGCGTTGCACCAGCCCACACTAGTTACCTGCTTTCCTGAGAAAAGTGCGCAACCTCCGGTAATATTCTCCGTTTTTCCTTGGTATAGAGTGCAATTACTGCACTGCTGGCTGGTAGCGTGCTTAGGATATTTTGTACCATCGACTTTATTACTATTTTCTTTGTAGCCCATAGACGAGGGCAGTGGATCCGTTTCATTAACCATCACAACTTGGGCACTGGCGTTTTTTAATAAAAAGGTAGCACTCCCCCAGCTCAGTTGGGCTATAAATTTTCTGCGGTTTGACATTTGATTTCCTAAGTAATAGCAAAGAAAGTGCTTGTTATCGAGTAATTATTGGATAGAGTGATCCGTGAGCGTCTTGAAAGTTACAATCAGCAAAATGCCATACCTTTAAGCATAGGCTCTACGAATGATCTTTCCTTGATCTAGGTCAAAAGCTGGTCACTAATGAGATGTTTGTGAACAGATAGGTCTGTGTTACGACATCAGACATGTTGCGTATCGGTCAAAGCCTGTATTTTTAGGTATTTACTTGTGAGTTATCGCTCTTAGAGAGAATGCTTTGACTTCGGGTCTGCAAATTATTTAGATAGTTTTCGCAGAGACCTTCCGAAGTCGCTAAACGAAATGACACTGACATATGCAGTGGCCACATCTGTTTGAGTGTGGGAGAGTGCTTTTAGTCATATACTCCAGAATAAATTATCTAAAAAGTGGATTTGTCCACGTATATAGGGGTAATTTTATATATACATATGGGGAGTATATGATTTGCATTTAAACTACATTTTAAATATTGAGCTCCCCATGTGAATATTGCTGTCACTATCAATTGCTTACAAACGTCGAAGTCATTAATCAGTACGGCGCGAAATTCTAACGCCTCGTACTTAAAACCTCGTTAGTTTTGCTTGGATACCATCGAGAGCGTTGAGTGAGACATCTCTGGACTTGTTCCGGTTTGACGCCACCGCGATACTTCGTTATCCTTCACCCATTGCGCCGATTTGAAATCAGCTTGCGGGCGCCGTTTTGGAAAACTTTCTGAAACAATAAATACGGCTAAAGCGAGCTTGAATGCCGCCTCTCTTCCTCATTCAGCCCTTCTTTTAGCCTTCCTGAATTAATGTAAAACGAGATGATTCTCGCTAGGAAGACGCATGACTACTGTACCGTCATCGACAACATCAGTTTCAACACCGGCATCGGCGCCACCAGTGCCAACAACGCCAACGTCATCAATCGGTTTTGTCACGCCGCAGACGATACAATTTGATCAGCCGCTGACTTTACAAAGTGGCGCAACGATCAGCGACTATCATCTGATGATAGAAACCTATGGCACGCTGAATGCTGACAAATCTAATGCTGTACTGATTTGCCACGCGCTCAACGCCTCGCATCATGTTGCCGGAGCCTATGCCGACGACCAAAAAAATATCGGCTGGTGGGACAACATGATTGGCCCTGGCAAGTCGGTCGATACCAACCGGTTTTTTGTGATCGGCATCAACAATCTTGGCTCTTGTTTTGGTTCCACCGGACCTATGCACAATAATCCGCAAACGGGCAAACCGTATGGCGCGGATTTTCCGGTGGTGACGGTGGAGGATTGGGTGCAAGCGCAAGCGCGGGTAGCGGATCATCTCGGTATACAGCAGTTTGCTGCGGTGATGGGCGGCTCGCTGGGCGGCATGCAGGCGCTGGCGTGGAGCATGTTATTTCCAGATCGTTTGCGGCATTGTGTCGTGATCGCTTCGACCGCTAAATTGTCAGCGCAAAATATCGCCTTCAATGATGTCGCACGGCAGGCGATTTTGACCGACCCGGATTTTTATGGTGGCGATTTTTATGCACATAATGTGGTCCCGCGTCGCGGCTTACGAGTCGCACGCATGATTGGTCATATTACTTATTTATCCAACGACGATATGGCGGAAAAATTTGGTCGTGATTTGCGTACCGGCGAATATCAATTCGGCTTTGGGATTGATTTTGAGATTGAATCTTACCTACGCTATCAGGCGGATAAATTTGCGGATTATTTTGACGCCAATACATATTTGTTGATCACGAAAGCGCTGGATTATTTTGATCCCGCCCGCGCGTTTGATGGCGATCTGAGTAAGGCGCTGGCAAAGACCAAGGCAAAATTTCTGCTTGCCTCATTCACGACGGACTGGCGATTTTCACCGCAATGCAGCCGGGATATTGTGCAGGCTCTGGTCAGTAATCAGCGCACCGTCAGCTACGCAGAAATCGATGCACCGCATGGGCATGATGCCTTCTTGCTCGACGACGCTCGTTATTTGAATTTGATCGCTGCTTATTTTGCGAATATCGACCAGGAGCTTGCATGAATTTTTCTGAACTCAGTCAGCTCCGCCCTGATCTGGCATTTATTGCACATTGGATCAAACCGCAATCGCGGGTGCTAGACGTCGGTTGTGGCGATGGTGTCATGATCGATTATTTAAAAAGCGATAAGCAATGCAGCGCCTACGGCACAGAAATCGCCGACGACAAAGTATTGGCGTGCGCCAAACGCGGCGTCAATGTGATTCAGCAAGATATGGAAAACGGCCTCAGTATGTTTCAGGATAATGGTTTTGATACCGTGTTGTGTTTATCGTCATTGCAAATGATGAAGCATGTAGAGCCTTTGCTGCGCGACATTGCCAGAGTAGGGCGCGAGGCGATTGTGTCTTTCCCTAACTTTGGTTATTGGCCGCATCGCACTGCGCTGCTACGCGGCAAAATGCCGGTGTCTAAATCCTTGCCCTACGAGTGGTACGACACACCCAATTTACGCTGCGCGACGATTTATGATTTTTCTGATCTGGCGACCGAAGTCGGTCTGGAAGTTTTAGAGTGCGTCGCTTTGCGTGAAGGCAAGCCGATACAATTCTTACCTAATTTGCGCGGTAGTTTGGCGGTCTTTAGATTGCGGAAGAAATGATGTTTTCATGCAGTGGCTACCAAGTATGATGCGTGATGATAGGTTCCTTTCTCGGCTCCAGTTCGGGCTTGTCCGTGTTCATTCTGCTGAGCCCTCCTTAGCTCTGGCTTGCGCTCGCGCGCAAGCCAGAAAATCGATAATTGGCGAGTGATGTCAAAAATTTCTAGTTCCCCAGCAAACCGCAAGCGTACCTTAGTAGATATGCTTCGCGAATTAAAGCAGCCGAAAGTAGCAGTAATGCTCGCGCTCGGCTTCTCGTCGGGCTTGCCGTTCCTGCTAACCGCTAATACATTCGGCTACTGGTTGCGCGATGCAGGCACTAGTTTGCTCGCCATTGGCTTTATTTCCTGGGTCGGCTTTGCGTATGCATTCAAGGTTTACTGGTCGCCTATTGTAGACAGGCTAGATCTTCCGCTGCTTGGGCGCTTAGGCCGACGTCGTGGTTGGATGTTATTGTGCCAGTTGCTGGTTGCTATAGGACTTCTCGGTATGGCGGTTGTTGGTACTAATGGTGGTCTCGCTGCTATAGGCGTGTTCGCATTGCTAACGGCGTTCGCATCTGCGACGCAGGATATCGTGATTGACGCCTGGCGCATCGAGGCGGCTAAAGATTCGGATGAAGTTGGCCTGATGACGTCAGCCGCGCAACTAGGTTACCGCATTGCGCTACTCGTGACTGATGCGCTCGTGATTGCGATGGCTGCGCGCTTAGGCTGGTCTCTGTCGTATGTTGCGATGGCAATGCTGATGGCGATTGGTGTAGTCGCGACACTCTTTGCTTTTGAGCCTGTTCGTGCTGACATCGTACTTACGAGCAAGCCACCGCTATGGACGCTACGGGGTCTCCTCGACGCAGTAATCGGCCCCTTCGTTGACTTTTTCGCCAAGCATAAGACTGCAGGTCTCTTGATGTTGCTGATGGTCGCGCTGTATCGGCTTCCCGATTTCGTAATGGGGCCGATGTATAACCCTTATTACCACGACCTCGGACTGACAAAGGATACAGTTGCGTTTGTACGTGGCACTTTTGGACTGGTTGCGGTATTCGCGGGCATCGCGGCGGGTGGCCTGAGTGCCGTGCGGCTCGGCATGATGCCGACTCTGATCGTAGGACTCGTAATAGAAGGTGTCGGAACCGCAGCTTTTGCGCTGCTGGGCATGCATCCTGAACCGACCTTGTTTGCCACTGTGATGACGCTCGATAGCTTCGCGCAAGCATACGCTGGTGTCGCGCTAGTCACTTACATGTCGAGCCTCACGAGTCTGGGCTATACCGCCACGCAGTATGCGTTGCTTTCGTCAACCTATGCTTTGCTGGGCAAGTTTCTTAAGGGCTTTTCCGGTGCTGCGGTAGAGGCTCTAACTCCCACTTATGGGCTGCTCGATGCGTACGCCACTGCATTCGTCGCTACCGGCCTTACTGCAATTCCGCCGCTCATCTTGCTCGCATTATTGTGGCGGATTCAGGTGCGCGCAGCTCGTAGCGCATAGGTGGACTTTTACCGGTAGCACTTGGCTATCTGGTCAATGTGGTTAGCCTGTCGGTCGTGGTTTTCACATTTCGGCACTCACCTAAACAACCTATGAACGTTAGATCGCTAATTACACGATTAATGCTATGAAAAGATACTTCATACTGCTGATTTTCTTTATTCTGACAACAAACTGTCAGGCGCAAAAAAATAGCGACCAGGATGGCGTCAAGGTTGGTGAAATGTCGATCTTTCGCAAATTGGGTGGCGGTTTAGAATCCAAAGCGGCTATGCAATATAGCCAGACGATGCAGCAAGCTCAACAGCAAAATGCCCTAGCGCTAGACAGCAACCCACAACTGATACGTTTACGTGCAATCGCCAAAGCCTTAATCCCATTCGCATTGCGCTGGAACGAGCGTGCGCCGCAATGGAAGTGGGAAGTCAACTTAATCGGTTCCAAGCAAATCAACGCCTATTGCATGCCTGGCGGCAAAATCGCGTTTTATACCGGCATTCTCGATACACTCAAATTGACGGACGATGAAGTCGCTATTGTCATGGGACACGAGATTGCGCATGCCTTACGCGAACATGGCGCAGAGCGGGCGGGCAAGGCGGCTGCCGCCAATTTTGGTATCAAGCTGGCAGAAATCGTAGCGGGTGCAAAAGGCTATGATCCTAACGTGGCAGGTTCTGTGGCAGGCGGTCTCGCCAATGTTGGCATGCTGAAATTTTCCCGCGACGACGAGACCGAAGCCGATGTGGTCGGATTAGACATCGCTGCCCGTGCTGGTTACGACCCGCGCGCAGGTATTGCGCTTTGGAAAAAAATGGCAATGGTCAATAAAGGTGCGCCACCACAATGGCTATCTACCCATCCTGCTGGTCAAAATAGAATTGCTGAAATTCAACGCCATTTGCCAGAAGTGTTACCTTTGTTTGCCAAGAAACAAGGCATTCTCCTCGCTAATCTGCCGCCTTATCGAACGAATATCAAAACTATCCCCGCTATTAATTGAGACAACTGCTTACCTAAGCAGCTTGCCTAGCGGCTCATGTGCTTCGCACATCTGTGGTGCTAATTTGACTCAAAAGTCCAAAAAGTCGCATTTATGACACGTTTTAATGCGAATTTAGTACCTGTCATCAACTGTTCATAATTGAATGCCAGACTTTGCTTACCCAAAATTTTGTGTGCTAGACTTTATTTCAGTGAATGTATATCTGGTAAGAAAGTGTAAAAATCACCCGATATTTGTCTCAGCTTAGTTTTTGCTGAAAGGCACTCCAAAGCGTGGCACGTTCTCTGCTTTTAATAAAATTATACGATGATGTTCTCCTCTGTAGCAGTATGGAATTTGTAGCCAAAGAATTGAAAAACAAAATCCGGATGCAGCCCTTATCGTTTTTTTTAGTTGGTAAAGCAATCGTTTGCGCGTTTTGGAATTAAAAGTTTTTAGTTACAAAGCAATCGTTTGCGCTGATCGAAATTGGAATGTTTTTTGTGCAATTTTTCTTCTAAAACGAAGAGTTTGTTGTGATGATGCAACGCTCCTTATGTCGATTGGAAGATATTTTCAAATTTTTGATCCGCTTTTCGCTGTGTTGAAATTGCTCGTAAATAAAAGCGGAATAGATTGTTTATTTAGTAACTTAAATTGGTATCAGATGTTTGTTTAAATAGTTTTTAGTGCATTTTTTATATCTATTAGTAAATTCCAAAAAAAACCTTGATCAAGGAGTAGTAAATGAAGCAATCAAGAAAACTTTCATCGACATTCCCATCGCGTTTGTCGATGGTTGCTGTCGCTTGCCAGTTGGTTTGCCTGAGCATGTCTGCTTATGCGCAAACAGCACCAACAGCAGAATCAAATGAACCAGTCGATCCAAATCGCGTCACGATCACTGGCAAAAAAGTTGGTATGGGTCTGATGGTGCAAGAAATAGCGCCCAAAGCGCGTAGTACAGTGACCGCAGAAGAATTGTCAAAACAGCGTCCAACTGGTAATGCTTACCAAGCGCTTGAATTGATGCCAGCGGTTAATAGCTATAACTATGACGCTACGGGTTTGTTCGGTGGTGGTTTGACTTTGCGCGGTTTTAACAGCGATCAGATCGGTGTGACTATTAACGGTGTGCCTGTCAATGATTCAGGTAGCTTCTCTGTGTTTCCGCAAGAGTTCGTTGATCAGGAAAACACTTGTACGCAATTTGTTACTCAAGGTTCTACGGACGTAGATTCACCACAAATTGGTGCTACCGGCGGTAACATTGGCATTACAACTTGTGATCCGGCTAAGCAACGAAATATACGTATAATGCAAACTTTGGGTGGTTTATCGCTCTCCAAAACGTATGTTCGTTACGATACTGGTATGTTAGATGAGCGTTCACGCATGTTCATTTCGGTGTCGCATGCTCAAGCCGATAAGTGGAAAGGTCAAGGCGGTGCTAACCGTGATCACGTCGATTTTGGCTTCCGCACTGATTTTGATCGTTTTAATTCGATTAACGGTACGATTTTGTATAACCGCGCGATTAATCAAAATATTAGTACTTTTAATTTAGCGGACTTAGCGAAGAACGGTTACTACTACGATTACTCTACTAGTTTCATTGGACACGTTCCTCCTAGCCCAGGCAAGGCTTCTAGTGATCCGAACCAAGCGAATGCTGATACTTACTACCAGTTGACTAAAAATCCATTCCAAAATGTAATCGCATCTGTCGTCGGCAAGTTCCGGATTGGTGAAAATACAGACCTTAAGATCATCCCTTATTTTTGGTACGGCTATGGTACTGGTGGGGTCCAACAACGTTTGCAGGCAGAGAATGCCTTCCTGAATCCCGCCACGGGCAAAAATACAGCTACTGTTGATTTGAACGGTGACGGCGATACTTTGGACAAAGTTATTGTTGCTAACAGCAGCGTTACACGTACTAACCGTCCTGGTATTACAGCTTCTTTGACACACTCATTTGCTAATCATCAGTTACTAGCGGGTTTCTGGATTGAGCGCGCTGTACATGAGCAGTTTGGACCGATGGTTGCCGTTGATGCAAATGGCAACGCGAACGATATTTGGCTGAGAGAGGGTCGTATTACTCGTCCAGACGGCACTCCATTTGAAAGTCGTGATTGGAAGACGATCAGTACCGCTTATCAATTCTTTGCACAAGATACAATCAGTTTAATGGATGATAAATTGTCACTGAATCTTGGTTTGCGTGCGCCGACCATGAAACGTGATTTTACAAATTACGCAAGCGAGGGTGCTGGAGTTGGTTATAACATTAAGAGAAACTACTCTGAATTGTTGCCACAACTAGGCGCCCGTTATCAGATTGACTACAACAATTCGATTTTTGCTAGCCTCGCGCGCAATATGAAGGCTCCGCCAAATTTTGTTTATTCAAATTTGCCTGTAACTAATGGCGTCGCTACATTGCCTATCGATGTCAAAGCTGAAACTTCATACAATCTTGACGTTGGATACCGTTTACAAAGCGATAAATTAACTGCTCAAGCGACAGTATATGCAGTGAATTTCCAAAATCGCCAAGCAACAGCTTACGATCCAACTACAAATACAAGCAGTTTGGCTAACGTGGGTAAAGTGAAGACCCATGGTTTTGAAGTTGAATTAGGTAATACTCCAATCAATGGCTGGTCGTTCTACAGCTCATTGGGTTATGCGAAGAGCGAGATTCAAGATAACTTAGTCGTCAGTTCAACGGCAACTTTACCGACTGCAGGTAAAGAAATGACTTTGACGCCTAATTGGAAAGCTGGTCTGAGCGCACAGTATGAAACTAGTGTTTGGTATACGCGAATGACGGCTAAGTACACAAGCAGTCAACAAGCAACAATGACTAACGACGAACTGGTGCCTTCTTATACTTTGCTTGGATTTGACGCTGGTTACCAATTCCCAAACACAACTTATTTGAAAAAGCCAACGTTGCGCCTCAATGTTAGTAACTTGACTAACGAGAAATATCGTAATCCATCTAGCTTTAACGTAACCAATGCGCTGCCCTATGGCACTGCTGCGGCAAAAGGTGTTTTCTATTACTTAGGCGCACCACGTTTCATGTCTGTCACTTTGTCTGCTGATTTCTAACCAGTCAATGCAAGACCGGAGGTTGCGATGCGCTTAGGCTTAGTCGCAACTTCTTCAGTATTTGAGCCTGCAATCATGCTTAGCGCGATTGCAGGCTTTTTTCATTTTTTGTAAGGATGGATATGTTAACGATGAAGTCGGTACCAGCATTGATGGTCTCATTACTGCTAGTTGCCTGTGCGGTGTCACAAAAAACACAACAATCAGGGCTGGAGTCGGCACAACAGTCAATCGCTGCTGGCACAAGTGAAATTACGATCTTTAGTATCAACGATTTTCATGGCAATTTGCAGTCTGATAAACCTGTACCTTATTTGGCACCGGTGGCACCGGTAGAACATGGGCACGATCACGGTGAGGCCATGACCACGCCCGCCGGCGGTTACGCTTATCTGGCCGCACTTTTAAAACAGCGCCGTCTGGTAGCACCTGCCAGTATTTTTGTCGGGGCCGGCGATCTGATGGGCGCATCGCCTATCGGTTCTGCTTTGTTAAAGGATGAGCCGGTGATTGAGGCTTTTAATCAAATGGGCTTATCAGTTACTTCGGTTGGCAATCATGAATTCGACGCTGGCCGTGCTGATTTATTGAGCAAGATAAAAGGCGAGTGTCCGCTGAGCGGCTGCCCATTCCCAGGTTTTTCTGGCGCCAAATACGAATATATTGCTGCCAATGTGATTGATACTCAGACAGCTAAATCCTGGCTCAAGCCCTATGTGATTCGCCAGGTCGGTGATGTCAAAATCGCTTTTATCGGTGCGGTTACTTCCGACACGCCCAATTTAGTCGCAGGCGACGGTGTAAAGGGTTTGCAGTTTGAGGACGAGGCAACGGCGATCAATCGTTATGTGCCCGAGATTAAACAGCAAGGCGTCTCCGCTATCGTGGTGCTGATCCATGAGGGTGGTAATTATAAAGGCGATGCCAATGATGCAAGTTATGCATGCGATGGTTTAGACGGGCCGATTATTGATATCAGCAAAAAGCTCGATAAAGCAATCAACCTGGTGGTCTCCGGGCATACCCACCAAGGATACACCTGCAAAATCGACGGTCGCTTAGTCGTACAGGCACGCAGTTACGGTGCTTATCTCACAGAAACCAAACTCATTATTGACCGCGGCAGCAAGCAAGTGATTGCTAGTAGCGCCACTAATTATCTTGTGGATCAGCAGAAGCTAAAACCTGATCCGCAAGCGCAGCAGTTAGTGGATAAAGTCGCAGCATTGACCACAGAAATCCGCCTGCGCCCGGTTACAACGCTAGCCGCACCTTTAAAGCGTGAGAGTGCTAAGGGTATTTTTGACAGCAGTTTGGGTAATGTTATCGCCGATGCGCAATTGAAGTACGCGCAAAATAGTGGTCCAGCAGATATTGCCTTCATGAATTCGGGCGGTATTCGCAGTGACTTGCCGTCGGGTGCGGAGACCAAATCGGTAGCCGTGACTTTTGGCGATATCTACGCATCACAGCCATTTGGTAACAATCTGGTTCGTATGAGCTTATCTGGAGAGCAGATCATGGCGGTTTTGCAGCAGCAATGGCAAGGACGCGAGGCGGATAATCCTAAAAAGTTATTCGTTTCGAGTAGCTTTAGCTACCGCTGGAGCGCCGCTCTGCCACTACCCCAGCGGGTGCAAAATATTCTGATTAATGGCAAACCTCTGGAATTGGCAAAAATCTACAAGGTCGTTGTGAATAGTTTTCTGGCCGATGGTGGCGATGCATTCACTATGTTTAAGCAAGGACAAGATCGCCAACTGGCCGGACGTGATTTGGATGCACTAGAAACTTATGTCCGCGCCGAGGGTGGCAAACTGGCTACTGTGGCGACAGACCGTGTCAAACGAAGTGAATAGATTAGCAAACGATTTTTGATCTATTTTAGATAATAGAGGGAGTATTAATAGTTAAGCTTAGATTGTCCAATGATTATCTGGACAATCTAAGCTTGATATCATATACATACAGGGAGTATTTTTTCTTAAAGACAGCTTTATGCGTATTCGATAATCAGTGGCGCGTGATCTGAAAAGCGCTGGTCTTTATAGATAGCGGCTGTTTTTGCTTTAGCCGCAATGCCCCCCGTTGCTACATGATAATCAATTCGCCAACCGACGTTATTCGCCCATGCCTGGCCACGATTGCTCCACCAGGTATAAGCCTCCCCAGTCGTATCCGGATGCAAGCGGCGATACACGTCAACCCAACCTTGTTCATCAAACAAGCGCGTCATCCATAAACGTTCCTCCGGCAAAAAGCCGGAATTCTTTTGATTACTTTTCCAGTTTTTCAAATCAATTTCTTTATGGGCGATATTCCAGTCACCACAAATGACTAATTCACGTCCTTGGGAAATCAGATCTAGTAAGTGCGGGTAAAACAAGGCCATAAACCGGAATTTAGCTTCTTGCCGCTCAGGCGAGGATGATCCTGAAGGGCAATATACTGAGATTATCGACAAGTTACCAAAGTCGCAGCGCACATAGCGCCCCTCAGCATCAAATTCAGGACTACCAAAACCAATCTCTACTTTATCTGGCGTAGCTTTGCTATACACGCCAGTACCTGAATACCCTTTTTTCTCAGCGTAATGGAAATTCCCATGATAGCCGTGAGGCATCAAAAAATCTGCCGTCATATCGTCAGCTTGTGCCTTCAGTTCTTGCACACAAACAAAATCTGCTTGCTGTTGCTGCATCCAGTCAAAAAAGCCTTTTTTCGAAGCAGAGCGTATGCCATTCAAGTTTGCGGAGATGATTTTTGTCATTAAAATAAGGAGAAAAGTGAATTGAATGGTGAATAAGATAGCAAATATTGAGAGCTGATTAAAGAGGGTACTTTTAGAGTTTGTTCCAATAACAATATTGCTTTATCTTCGTGTGGTGATCTCTGAGGACTAATCTATATAAGTAATATGAAAAGTCCTCTAAATTACTATGAGATTGTCTGCTTGAAACGATCTTATCTTGTCTGTAACTTGCCAATATTATTTAGTGAGACTTTGCAAATTCGTTTTATCATATTACAAAATGCGTCTCAGTAAATTTTGAACGATCTTAGGAAGACATTGGAGTTATTTTGAGTAATTTACAACAAGAATTTATAACATTTTCTGTAGAAGCCGGGGTTATCAGTTTTGGCAATTTTATTACCAAGGCCGGACGTAACTCCCCTTATTTTTTTAACGCTGGCTTGTTCAACGATGGCGCTAATTTAGGTAAATTAGCTTCATTTTATGCAGATACTTTGCTTGAATCGGGTATTGAGTTCGATATGTTGTTTGGTCCTGCTTACAAAGGTATTACTTTAGCATCTGCTACTGCGGTTGCTTTAGCAGGCAAAAACCGTAATGTCCCATTTGCGTTTAACCGTAAAGAAGCAAAGGATCACGGCGAAGGTGGAACGATAGTCGGCGCAAAATTGCAAGGTAAGGTTGTGATCATTGACGACGTTATTTCCGCAGGAACCTCCGTGCGTGAGTCAGTAAAAATGATACTTGAAGCAGGAGCTCAGCCTTGTGCTGTCCTGATCGCGTTAGACCGAATGGAGCGATCTGGGAAAGATGATACGTTATCAACTTATTCGGCAGTGCAAGAAGTGAGTGCAACTTATGATATACCGGTACTCGCTATCGGCAATCTGAACGATTTATTTGAGTTTTTATCCAAATCAGATGCTAATCAACAAATAATGCAATACAGAGATGCCGTAGCTACTTATCGTCATCGTTACGGCGTAAGTTAAGTCTTAATAATTTTTCTGCTTACGTTAAGATATTCTGGCATTTTTTCAAAGCGAACAGTCCAATCATTATTTTGACGAAAGCGTGCTATTTCTATCGGATCTGCGCTCACATTTGAAGACTCTTCCCACAATTTTTTCCAGTCAATACCGCTGTAAATTTGAGCCACACCCGGCTCATTGAGCCGGTTAACCATGCTTCCAAATGCGGTAGACCAAACAGGAATTCCCAGAGCCCGCAATTCGTAATATTTGATAGGATCAACAGATCTGGTCAATTGATTATTTAAAAATGGAATTAAACCAACCGTAAAGTTTTGGCAATGACGAATAGCATCTTCTACCGTACACGCGGGCAGTAATTCAATATTAGAGGGTAAGTGAGATGGAATATAGCCCGCACGAGGGCCAATTAATTTAACACGTAATTGGGGCAGGGCGTTCGCCATCTCTATGACTAGTCTCCAGTCAAACCAGGTAGCAATTGTTCCAATGAAACCAATAACTTCTTTTTGCGATCTGGCAGTGGAAAATGCGGGCAGTCTCTGCATATCGTAGCCATTTGAAACCAGCTTTATAGACACTCTTGGAGAGTATTTTGCTAGTTTTCTAATTAGGGTTTCTTCGCTACAAAATAAGTAATCACACCGACCTGCCAAGGTATCTTCTGTACGCTCCATAGAGTAACGCGAGAGACCGCTATAAAAAGCCGGAAAATCGTCCATCACATCCATGAAACTAATACGCGATTGCAGATTCTCAACAGCCCACAATGCAAGGCGGCTGGGACGTCCAATGCCAATGTCCCAGCTTAGATCAATGTCCAAGCTAGCTATGTTTGCCTTAATTTTATGCCAGACAAACCAGTCATTAACGCGATTGAAAAGAGGGATTGGTTCTATAGGCAGACCGCCTGGACGCAGTACATGCAGCTGAGGTAGCAGGGGTTCTGCTGCGTGCTTCTCCTCAGCTTGTGTTGAGCGAGCTACATCAGACCACCGCGGCAGTCTTGTAATTGTTGGATCTATCCAATGAATTTCATCGTACACATTTTCTAATAACGACCTCACCATGTAATGAGGTCGTTGCCAATAACTTTTATATGGTACTGGAGCGAAATAGAGTAGACGCACGACTATACGCTGAAAGCTTTTTTCAGCACTTCGGTAATTCTTTCGCTTGCGAGCCCATCTCCATAAGGGGACACCCCTCTGGCTACTTGTTTGTAATAAACAGGGTCGTCAAGAAGACGTTGAGCCTCGCTTACGATCGTATTAAAATCAGTGCCTACTAATTTAACTACGCCTTGTTCTACCGCCTCTGGACGCTCTGTCTCACGTCTTAATACCAACACAGGCTTAGCTAGTGCTGGCGCTTCTTCTTGAACCCCACCAGAATCGCTCAATATAAGAAAAGCTCGTTTCATCGCTGCCACAAACGGCAAGTAATCCAAAGGAGAACACAAATGAATACGCGAGTTATTACCTAATAACTGGTGAGCCATCGTTTGGATATTTGGATTCGGATGCACTGGATACAGTACTTCTACATCTGGATTATTTTCGACCAAATGGATGATCGCTTTACAAATTTCTTGAAACGGCTCACCAAAATTTTCACGTCGGTGCGACGTCACTAAAATCAGACGTTTGTTACTGTCCAGATTTGCCAGTGATACGTGATTTATTTCATCTCGCTTCACTACATCCAGTAACGCATCAATTACTGTATTACCAGTTAAGTGGATGTCCTCGCTCAAAATGCCTTCCCGTATTAAATTCTGACGTGAACCTTCTGTAGGCGCAAAGTGCCATTTTGCCAAACGCCCAGCAACAATTCTATTCATCTCTTCTGGGTAGGGATTCCAAATGTCGCCAGTTCTTAAGCCCGCCTCAATATGTCCAAATGGAATACGATGATAGAAGCAACTGAGTGCAACACTCATTACCGTCGTTGTGTCACCTTGCGCTAAGACCGCATCAGGCCGTTCTTCTTTGAAGACTGTATCAAGCTCTGTCAATAATTTTGCGGTTAGAGAAGATAGTGTTTGATTTGGTTGCATCACATTCAAATCACGGTCAGGAACGATTTCAAACAATTGCAGAACTTGATCCAGCATTTGGCGATGCTGCGCCGTAGCTAGCACTTTCACGTCAACCCAAGACTCTTGAGACAGGCGCTTAATTACTGGCGCCATTTTGATAGCTTCTGGTCGCGTACCAACCACGCAAATTATTTTTTTCATATGATCTATTTGTTCAGCAAGTCGTGAACAATTAACTGTTTAATAAAAGATTTTTACCTGTATATCGGAACGGTCATAGTCTATAGGTATGCGGAATCCATGTGCCCCATTTTGCTTCATAAATCGCTTTGTTTCGTACAAATAATTCTTGCTTTCGCTCTTGTCCTAGTTTATTGAATGAGGCCGATAAATTATGATGAATAAACACATCATCTACACAAACTATTCTATGTCCGGCTTGCTCAATTCGACGGCAATAATCATCATCCTCAAAAAAGCCAAGGCCAAACGCCTCATCTAATCCGCCGATTTTTTCATAAGCTTCTCGTGTAATCATGACGCAGAAAAATGCGAGGGTATGAATATCAAAAGATTCACCTAAATGCGCCAAAGTATATTCTTTTGCTTTTGCCGGCATTTCATCCAGCGAGGCATAATCAATATTAATTTTCGCTTCGTTGCCAATATTATTAGTGACAGGGCCAATGAGACCAATAGTGCTATCTTTTTTGCAATGACGTAACAAACCTGCCGCCCAGCCCATAGTCACCACGGTGTCATTATTTAAAACCACAAGATAATCACCTTTAGCTGCTGCAAGTCCTTGATTATTAGCTTTTGAGAATCCAGTATTATCGTCGTTAAGAATAAGCTTAACGTCACCTCGGTTTTCGGCAAATTGCCTTAAATATTCTGGTGAGCCATCAGATGATGCGTTATCAACAATAATGATTTCATAACGCACGCCAGTCGTATTTGCGTCTATGCTATTCAAGCATAGTTTTGTCAAATCTAAATTATTATATGTGACGACAACAATACTCACTAAGGGCGGAATACTTTTTTCTAAGGCTAATTCAAACTCTTGAGCGCGATGAACCCAAGTTTGTTCACTAGCAAATTTGACTCGTTTTCTACGAACATTAGCATTAGCGGGTTCTTCTAAGGCCTTAACGCACATGTTGATAAATTCTTGAGTATCCTTTGCAAGATAAACTAATTTATCCATATCTTTTAGCTCAGGTAAATTCACACTTACAATTGGTTTGCCAGAGCACATGTACTCGTACACCTTCACCGGATTAGTTGCTAGTGTGAGGTCGATGATTTGGAATGGCAAAAGACAAACATCAAAAGAATATAAATAATATGGCAAAGTTTTATAAGATACCTCGCCTGTCATCTTTATATTGTTAAATCGGCTGAATTTTTTTGCTGCTCCACAGGTGTCATTCCCGACTAGTAAAATTAAGCAGTCGGGTAAAGCAGCCGCGAGTTTTTCTATGATTACACAATCGAACCAATCCGCTATAGCACCAAAATAGCCTATGATTTTCCTATGTTCTGGATCTTCAAACCGAGTTTCAGGTGGTTGATTAAAGTGTTCAAATTCACATGCATTACGTACGATAGAAATATTTTTATTTTTATCTTTTGCAATGTCATACAGCCAGTCTGATGTAACAATTAAGGTATCAGACTCTCGCATAAGAGCGCGTTCAGCAGCAATGGCGTCTGGTGGCGAGTCACCAAATCCCTCATGATGATCCATGCAGTCGTAGGCCATATGACTGTTAGGTAGACTACGCGCTAGTGGTAACCAGTATGGATGTTGTACAACAGAAATAGCATTTTTAGTAGATGCGTATATTAAAAGTTGTGCTAGTCCTTGCTGTAATTGATGTAAAAGCGCACCACTTGCATGAGATGTGTAAATGGGAGCGGCATTATTTGCATGAAAACGAATCTGGAATACATTTGGATGCTCTGGAATAGCATCAATCTTAAAGCCCGACTTTTCGTCGTTGATTAGTTCAGAACTAACATAGAAAACTCTATGCTGACGCTTCGCAAAACCTAGTGCGAGTTGCTGTGGTCTCTGGAAGCGGAAATGCCAGTCAATTACCCCCCAAAAGAAGACATCCTCAGGTTCAATAATAATTGGGTTTTGTGCTTTGTTCTGGTTTATCGATAACGGAACAAAATGGCTTTCCACCCGTTGCATAGAAGGAGGAGGTAACAGTGTTACAGCCGTTTCAGTTGGTAAAGCCAAATTTCTAAAATAACCTGTCATTCCGACTTTATCAAGTGCAGACTGTACAGGGTAAGGAAGTATGCGATAAGTATCACGTAATTTAGAGCGTAAGCCTTGAGACTGAGATTGCCCACCAATTTTTTTTATCCACCTGAGTGGTCGAGTCAAGCGCCACGAGGTAGATGCCCACAACTCCTCTATGCGTCTGTTAGCATTCTGAAGTTGCCCACTTAAATCATTTAAATAATTAGTATTTGCAATTTGCAACTGATGCAAATTTTGATTTTCAGCTGTCGACGATGCAAGGTCTTGAGTCAGTTTAAACGCAAGCGCAGAATAATGATCTTGCTGCTGCTGATACATATTTACTAAAGCCAGGATTTTTTCTTGGGCCGCACTTTCACAAGAGCTGATTGTATTTAATTGCCCTTTAAGCTCAGAAACAAGTCCGGCATAATGGTCTTCCTGTTGCTGATATAGAACTACTTGCTGAGCAATTTTTTCTTGTGCAGATTTTTCTTGTAAGTTGATTGAGGCAAGATTCGAATTAAGTTGAGAAACAATCGCTGAATAATGATTTTCTTGTTGTTCATACAAAGCTACTTGCTGGGTAATTTTTTCCTGCGCAGATTCCTCTCTCAAAATCACTGCTTCAAAATCGGATTTGAGTTGCGCTATGAGCCTAGCGTAGTGGGTTTCTTGTTGCTCGTGTAAGGCTACTTGCTGAGAAAATTTTTCTTGTGCCAACTTCTCTTGAGCATGTAATTCGTCAAGCTCCTCTATGAGTTGATAAACCAATTCAGAGTATTGGTCATCTTGTTGCTCATACATATCAGCCTGCGTTGCAATTTTCTCTTGAGATAGCTTCTCTTTAATTTCAAGTGTGCCTATGTCGTGTTTAAGCTTCGCTATTAACTCAAGATGACAAGCTTCTTGCTCTTGGTATGTGCTTAATTGTTGCGCAAATTTTTCCTGAACTACTTTTTCCTCGGTGATTGCAGTCTCAATTTTAAGCTTGAGTTCAGCTACTAATTCTGTGAAATGGGCTTTTTGTTGTTGGCCCAAATTAGTTTGCTCGGCAACTTCTCCGACATATTGTTCTTCTTGTTGTTGAAACAGCGCAACTAACTCTGCAATTTTTGCCTGAGCCCTAATTTCTTGATCTCCTAATTTTTCTAGGTCCTGCTTAAGTTGTGTAATACGCCCAACATAATGAGTCTCCTGCTGTTGATACATTTCAACTTGGCGCGCTATTTTTTCAGCGTACTGGCTTTCCTGTTGCTGATACAAGGCAACTAAGTGAACAATTTTTTCTTGAGCAGCCTGCTCTTGCACTCTTAGTACTTCAAGATTTTGGTTTAGGTTTGTCACAAGTGTTGCGTAATGAGTTTCTTGCTGTTGGTTAATAGAAATAAGATGAATAATTTTTTCTTGAGAGTCTTTTTCGCTAGCAGCTAATAACTCAAGCTCGTCCTGGAGTTGCTTTACAAGACCAGCGTAATGATCTTCTTGTTGTTGGTATAAATCAACTTGATGGACAATTTTTTCTTGTGCTGCTTTTTCTTGTACGTCTAAGTTTGAAAGATCAGATTTAAGCTGATTAACTAGCTCCGCATAGTAGTTCTCCTGCAATTGGTACAAACCAAGCTGCTGAGCAATTTTTTCTTGAGCAATTTTTTCTTGCGTAGTTCTTGTCTCTAAGTCATGCTTTAGTCTAGAAACCAGCTCAGAATAATGATTTTCTTGCTCTTGATGCAAATCTACCTGTAAAACAATTTTTTCTTGCGCTGCTTTTTCTTGAGCATCTAATGTTTCGAGATCGTGTTTAAGCTGAGATACTAATTCCGAATAGTAACTTTTCTGTTGCTGATATAAGCCCACTTGTTCTGCAAATTTTGTTTGCCCGATTTTCTCTTGTTCGTCCAATGTTGCAAGATCTAAGCTTAGTTTGGCGATTTGTTCAGAATAATAGTTTTCCTGTTGTTGATACAATTCTACTTGGTGATTAATCTTCTCAATATATTGATTTTCTTGCTGTTGATGCAATTCAAGCAGTTGAGTTATTTTTGTTTGAGTATTTTTTTCTTGAATATTGACTGATTCAAGTTCTCGTTTGAGTTGTGATACAAGATCTGAGTAATGGTTCTCTTGTTGTCGATACAGGATTACTTGTTGAGCGATTTTTTCCTGAGCGGCTTTCTCCTGCGCGCTGACGGACTCTAATTCGCGTTTCAGTTGAGTGACGATCTCAGAGTATTGATTTTCTTGTTGTTGATATAAACCTACTTGTTGAGCGATTTTTTCCTGAGCGGCTTTTTCCTGCGCGCTGACGGACTCTAATTCGCGTGTAAGTTGAGCGACAACTTCAGAATAGTGGTCTTCTTGCTTTTTATATAAGGCTATCTGTTGAGAAATTTTTTCTTTAGCAGTTTTTTCTTCATAGTTCGCTGACTCAAGGTTGTTTTTCAGCTGAGTGACAAGCTCTGAGTAATGATTTTCTTGCTTTTGGTACAAATCAACTTGTTCTGCAATTTTGTCGAGGGCGGTCTTTGCCACGTCCTCAGTTTTAGATAAAGTGTCTTTGAGGCGTTGCAACTCCTCAAGTTGTCGAGTATTGATAGCGCGCGTTTCATCATTCAATGACTCAGCTCTTGCAACTGTCCCAGCCTCTGTACTCGCAAAAGCTTTCACAACATATTGGTAATCGTTCCCGTAAGGATTTGCATTTAGCATTGCCTGTTGTGACTGGCTAAGATCAAGCCAGTTATGACCTAATTCAGCTGACTCAGGGAGCATATTAATCGCATGCCATTCGCTAGGTAAAAAGCCAGTAGCTAAAAGTGCTTTTTCAAAATCGTGACGCGTAAAGAAACGCAAGTGCGTCCGATCTAATAGCCCTCTTGGTTGATATGGAAACCGGCCGCTAATCAGCGAAGCCAATATCGAATTATGACCAACATTGGGAATAGAAATAATAATGAAGCCAGTAGGAGCTAAAAGCGTGCGCGCATTCTCCAGGCATTGCCATGGATTTTTTAAGTGCTCAAGCACATCAGCGGCAATAATTACGTCAAATTGTTGACCTTGAAATTTATTGAGCCAATCATTTTTATCTAAATCACCTTCAACTGCGATGTCGCATACCCTCTGCAGAGAAGCAACACATTCAGGATCAAGCTCGACTGCACTCACAAGGCAATGAGAATGTCGCTCCAGATAACGCAATATAGTTCCAGGCCCAGGCCCTAGCTCCAATACACGTTTATTTTTACCCGTTAGGCGAACGACTTCCGCAGCCGCAGTCCGTTCATCAATATTAATGTCATAGGAATAGCGTTGCGCTACCGACATGATGTTATTTGTATTGGTCTTCATTTTGGCTCAACTAAGTTGAATTGTCCTTGGTCTGGGTATATTTCTATCATCCCACTTTGCACTGCCAGCGTAGAGCGGAAAGGGTACGCTTCGTGAACCCAATGGTGCATCACATGATCTCGTGCTGAACCTTCGCCAGCTGCAACACTAATCATATAGTCGCCCAATGTTAAACCAGGAATGCGGAAATAAAAAGATGTTACAAGTTTTTGGCCGGCTTTTATAACAGGTAATTTCATATTGAACTGTTCAGAATTACCGCCAAATAAGACCTGACCTAAACGATCTTTAACCGAAAACCCAACCAATGGATGTTCAATTAATCGGTTCGCCTCTACGCAGATATCTAGCTGAACGCTTGTCTCTCCGTTGATTTGCAAAACTGGCAAATTTTCATCATTTACTAAAATACAAGACAGGATAATGACCCCACCAACGCCGAAGTCATGCTCCGATGCTGTTAAAGTATTTGTAGCAGCTTCTTGATATTTAGATATTAAAAAGTCGTTAGCATTACTTACTTTGTCTTGTCTCTTCTCATATTGATTTTTCAGATAATATTCGGTTACTGTTTTGGGGTCTCCATTGGCCAAGACTTGCCCGTGCTCTAAGAGGATGGCTCTATTACATAAACTAACCACGCTGGCGCTATCATGACTCACGAACAGGATAGTCCCTTGTTCTGAGAATTCTTTAAGGAAGCGCATGCATTTTTGGGTAAAAAATACGTCACCCACCGCTAGCGCTTCATCAATAATTAAAATGTCAGCATCGATATTTGCGATAACTGCAAAGGCAAGCCTGACAAACATTCCGCTAGAATATGTTTTAACTGGCTTGTCAATGAATTCGCCAATGTCTGCAAAAGCTTCTATGGCGGGCAATTTATTTTCGATTTCTTGTAGGCTTAATCCGTACAAAGCAGCATTAAGGCGTGCATTTTCCCAGCCAGTGAATTCAGGATTAAATCCAGCCCCCAGTTCAAGCAAAGCTGCTAACCGCCCATTAACCTCAATTTGCCCGCATGACGGTGTCAGTGTCCCGCAAATAATTTGCAATAACGTGGACTTGCCAGAACCATTTTGGCCGATAACACCGACAACTTCTCCTTTTGTTATTGTGAGGTCTAGCGCCCTTAACGCCCAGAAACGGCTTTCCGCTTTTGATAGCCTTAATTGATCTAAAAATTTGCTAAATGGGCTGCCCGATAGGGAATATGCTTTCCCAATTCCTTTGGCAGAAATCATAAGCTTAGAGGACATCAGCAAATCCTCTTCTTAAAATGTTGAAACTAAAATATCCGACATAAAACATAATTAAGGACATGCAATAAAGGACCAACCACGAGAATAAATCCGGTAATTTGTGCCAAAATAGCAAATTTCGCATGGCTTCTATTATAAATGTTAAAGGATTCATCATTAGCCATGATTGAAAAGCCTCTGGTAGTGCGCTTATGGAATAGAAAACCGGACTTAAAAACATCAACGCACTTGTTAGTGCAGGTATAACTTGTTCGAGGTCGCGGAAATAGGCTCCGATCGAGGCTAAAAACCATGTGATTCCGGCTAGACACAACAAGTAGGGAATTAGCAACAGGGGCATAGCGAGCCAATACACTGTAATTTCAAGCGGTGAAAACAAGACAAAGCAGGCAAATACGGTGAAACTCATCAAAAAATGGAAGGCACCAACAATTACAGGAATCATTGGCAATACCTCTAACGGAAAAACTACTCTTTTTACATAGTTAATATTGCTTAAAATAATCGTCGGAGACTTTGACAGGCATTCCGCAAGCCAATTAAATACAATTAATCCAACATATAAAATTAAAGCAAAGCTTAATTTTTCCGACAAGGTAGTTGGTGCTGGGGCAGTTCCCCATCGTGATTTAAAAACCTCACCGAAAACGAAAGCATAGATCGCCAGCATCATTAGGGGGAGTAGGAATGACCAAATCAGACCCAGCATTGAGCCTTTGTACTTAGATGTTAAATCTCTCTTGCAGAGTTGCCCTAGTAAGACACGATGTTGCCATAAGCTAAGCCATGGAGAACTCAAGTTGTGAAAAATTGAAGCAGTAGAAATCATCTTTTAGCTGATAAATTAAAGTGGTGTACTAAGCATTTTTGGGTTGCTAAGTATAACCTCTTAGTCTCGGCATTCACTAGTGTTTGGTGCTGGCAATTAATTCAAGGTTTTATTATTTGTGTGATAGCCCAAGTTCGGTTGATATTTTAACACTGTAGTCATTTTAATGTTATCAATATATTATTTTTGTATTTGTTAAATCCTTGTTAAGTTACTGGTCTGAGTGAGCGGATGAGAATTTTATTTATATTTTAAGCAATCTCTGTAGATATATTTTTTTGTATGTAATAAAATTCGGTAAATTTTTTGCTTCATATTACTGTTTATTGCTCAGTTCCAATTCGTGTTGGATTTGAGTTTTTGGCGATTTGCCCGGCCATTTTCAGGGCAAATATACACCAACACTTATTGGTTAATGTCTAGGATCAGTTTAAACATGAAAAACTTAAATATTGGGGCCATTACTGCGCTCGCTTTGGTAATTATTTTGGGTGGATGTTCTGATCAAAAATCAGAAAAAACGGTAACAGCTTCGCAAGCTAGTGTTCCACAGCCGTCTATGCCCTCCGTTCAAATTTTGAAGTGGGGCCCGCAAAGTACGGTTGCAGGAACCACATTTTCAGCGCAGCCAAATGGAAATTCTGCAATTTGGTTCGAGCAACGAGGCATTGGCAATGCGGGAATGGTAGAAGTTTGGTTTGCTGATAAGAAATTGGAAGGCATGGCAATTACGCCTGATTCTGGAGGTTCTGCTGAAGTTCCTGCAGAATTGCTTAAAACCCCAGGGAAATTTCCAGTCTATTTAATTTTAAAGCCTGAAGGTAAGCGTGTGGAGATAGGGATTTTTGAGGTCACCGCAAGTTAATAACGCAATTTATTTAATCTAGTTGTTAAGATTAATGGGCTAGACAAACTGCAATTATTTGCCTAGGACTATTTGCAGCGAGTCTACTCTCGACTAAGTAACTTAAAATGTCCATCTACAGATATCAATGCAAAAAATAGATACTAGTTCTACTTGCAATCAAGAAAGTAATTTTGCAGCAGTAGTTTGCTTAGCTCATATTTTACATCGATATATTTTTAATAAAGCTGTCAATATTTCCATTGACTTAAAATCTAATAGTTTGAATTAAATTGCTTATTTTTTTGCCGCTGCCTTGGCGCTGAGAAATGAAAGTGTATAAATGGAATCAATTTGAGATTATACTTAGCCCCTCATGAGTGAATTGAGGGGCTATTATCTTGCATTACAGAAAAACTATTGGGAATAAAAGTGATTAATGGATTGGTATTATGCTGAAGAAATTTCACAGGCGACATTTCCTGTTAAAAATTTTTTCAACTACTGTTTTTTCTTTGGAGTCGACGTCATTTGCTGCCACAACAAGGAGGTTATTTGACGCTAACTCACCTGCTGATGCTAGCAAGCTTTATGCCGAAAAAGATCCTATCGAGCCAAGTAATCAACTGTTGGTCGATACGCCAGAAATCAGCGCCGAGCCAGGAAGAATTTCGATACGCATTCGCAGTGAATTACCTGGTACAGATATGATGTTAATCATATCTCCGTCCATAGTGCCCCCAGTAATAGCTCAGTTCCTTATTCCAGTAGGAACTGAGGCTGATATTACCACTATGATTAAATTATCAGGAACGTCAAAAATCCAACTAGTAGTGCGGGCGGGAGGTAGACTGTATTCCGCACAAAAGGAAGTTAAGATTGCTATCCCTTTAAATACTAAGCTTTTGATGGAATAGCTATATGATAATGGTTAAATTTCAGCGACAGGATCAATATCTAGAGTTGTCTTTGGTTATAGACAATCCATTTCGCGATGACAGCTTATTGCAAGCAAAGTCAGGAAAAGTAAATTATCGTTTTTTTTTGCAAGAGTTAATTGTCAGTATAAATGACAGAACGTTATTTTCAGCTCAATTTAATCCTTCAATGGCAGCCCAGCCCTTGCTTAAGTTTAGAGCCAAGCATGTGTTGAAAAATGATGTAGTCAATGTAGCGTGGCAAGATAATTTAGGTAAATCCGGCTTAGAAAAATTTAAAGTCACCGTTTAACAGATCGCAAGACATGTCCATAACTCTGGCGCCTATTGGCACCCTTTTAGTTGCCAAAAATCTGGTTACTGAACAAGATGTTGATCGCGCTTTACAGCTTCAAACACAACTCGGTGCAAAGTTAGGACAGATATTAATCCGCATAGGTGCTATTTCTGAAGATAATTTATTGCCTGTGCTGGCACAACAGCTAGATATGCCCTTGCTGGACGAAATTTTATTGCCGACAACCGCCACGGTTGTTGAGGATGCCGCTCACTTGGGGCAGCTGAGCATAGATTGGTTGCTGGAACAAGAAACGGTCATCTGGGAAAATGCAGAGGGCGTTATTGAATGTGCCTCACCTCATCCGCTCAACAGTTTTGCTCGTGAAACTCTAGCAAACGCTTTTAATCACCATACTTTGCATTGGAGTTTTATTCGCTCCAGAGACGTAGAGCGAATTCGCAATATGTTGCGGTCAGATGCCATTTCTACTGCTTTTTCAGATGAAGTTGCACATTTGCGAGAGTTAGCCGAAGAAGCTCCCGTTATTGAGCTAGTCAATAATACTTGGGGTCAGGCAATTGATATCGGGGCTTCAGATATTCACATTGAGCCAGAAGAACACGGATTTGAAATTCGATTTCGAGTAGATGGTATTTTGAGTACCAAGATGGCATTTGGACGAGATCGCTTTGATGCCGTTGTATCTCGAATAAAATTAATTTCTGGTCTCGATATCGCCGAACGCCGCTTACCGCAAGATGGACGTATCAGTATTCGAGCGAGTGGTATCGACATTGATATCCGTGTATCTGTTATTCCTGGTGTTCATGGAGAATCGATAGTTCTGCGTTTGCTGCCTAAGGAGCGCAAAGATTTTAGCCTGAAGCGACTAGGTATGGAGGAGGATCATCTCAGTAAGTTCCGTCAATGGATTAAAGAGCCACATGGGATTGTGCTGGTTACAGGACCGACTGGCTCAGGTAAAAGTACCAGTTTATATGCCGCGTTAGCTGAAGCTAATGACAGGCAAAAAAAGATCATAACGGTTGAAGATCCGGTCGAATACAAGATGGACGGGATTACTCAAATCCAAACTCATGCCGATATCGACTACACATTTTCACGAGCGCTTAGAGCTATTTTGCGGCATGATCCAGACATTATCATGATTGGTGAAATCCGGGATCTTGAGACGGCAGAGATCGCGGTACAGTCCGCATTAACTGGTCATATGGTATTTTCTACATTGCACACCAATGATGCGATAGGGGCGTTTAACCGATTGATTGACATGGGCCTTGAGCCATTTCTAGTGGCCTCATCGCTGCGTGCGGTACAAGCACAACGTCTGGTGCGCCGTCTATGCTCTCATTGCGCGAAGCCGGTAAGTGATGAAGAAATGTTGCAATTGGCACCAGCAGAGTTCAGGTCTCAGTTATCGGATTTGAGTGAGCGTTTTCCAGATTTACTCTCTGCTACGGCAAGATGGCATCATGCCGTAGGCTGTCCGCAATGTCAGCAAACTGGTTATCGAGGCCGCGTGGGTATTTATGAGTTCGTAGAGGTCACGACTGAATTGCAAGCCGCCATTGTGCAGCGCATGCCAGCGCATGAAATCAATTTGCTGGCGCGTAAAAATGGGTATAGAAATTTAAGAGAAGACGGCTTCGTCAAGGCCAGAAACGGTATGACAACGATTGATGAAGTCATGCGTGTAACTGGACTCAGTAATCAGGTAGTTGCATAGTGGCTTATCGTTACGAAGCCAGCTCTGGTAGCGGCAAACTGGTTGAGGGGCAGATAGAAGCGCCGAGTGAAGCTGAGGCGATGCGTCTTCTAAAGCAACAAGGATTAACGCCTATTGCTCTCGAAGCAATCGCAACTACATTGGCTAAGCAGGCTAAAAATCGTCGTTCAGTTAGTGCGCAAGATAAAATATTGATGGTTCGGGAGCTGGCAACTCTTTTAGCCGCTGGCGTGCCATTGGCAGAAGCCATTCAATCAATGGGGGAGGCCTCCGGTGGCTCGCCAGTCGGCGTTGCCGCGACTAAGGTATATCAAGCTTTGCGCAGTGGCGGAAAACTTTCTACTGCGCTACTGGATAGCAGTATCGAGTTTCCAGATTACTTGATTCAATTGGTCTCTGCCGGAGAAATGACGGGCAAACTGGCTAGCTCCTTGCATCATGCAGCAGACCAGATGGAGTACGAACAAAAAGTGCGCCAGGAGATGCGCAATGCATTAACTTACCCAGGCGTGCTCGTCAGCTCCGGTATTTTGGCTACCTTGTTGATTTTTATTGTTGTGGTTCCGAAGTTTGCGGGGTTGCTCAAAAATAGTAAGGGCAAGTTGCCAGAGATTTCGGTATGGGTGCTGCAAACGGGCTTATTCGTGAAAGACAATTTGCTCCTACTTGTTATTGTTGCTGGTGCTGCGATTGCTTTAGTCGTTAGCGTTTTGTCGCGCCCTGCGATTCGACAAAAGCTGTGGGATGGTCTGTCTCGCATGCCGCTAATTGGTTCATGGTTGGTAGAAACCGAGATAGGGCGTTGGGCTGGTATGTTATCTACGCTGCTTGAAAATAAAGTCCCTATCATCAAAGCGATGGAACTAGCACAAGGCGGCGTACAAATTAGCCTGTTAAAGCAGCAACTTGGACTCGCTGTAAAAGATTTAAAAGGCGGTAAATCTCTCGCCGATGCACTTGGTTTGCATAGGACATTGAACCCTATGGGCTTGAATCTTGTCAGAGTTGGCGAGCGCACGGGAGAGTTATCAACCACGCTAAAAACCTTATCTACCTTGCATACAAATGCTGGACATGAAAGGATGAAACACTTCTTGATTTTATTAGAACCTATTACCATCTTGCTGATAGGATCTGTCATAGGTTTGATCATGGCGGCGATTATGATGGCGATTACAAGTTTGAGCGATATTGCCGTCTAATTTTTCTCGTTTGCGGCTTTGACTACACATCAACGTTACTTATATTATTTACACATGAAATCACCTCGTTATTTATCTCGTAATTTAGGTTTTACTCTGATTGAGATGCTGGTTGTACTAGTGATTATTGGTTTGCTCGCTAGCTTGGTCGGACCTAAATTATTTGGAAAACTAGATTCCTCCAAAATTCAAACCGCACAAACGCAAGTCAAAATGCTCAAAGGTGCGTTAGAAACCATGCGCCTAGATATAGGTCGTTTCCCCACGCAAGCTGAGGGTTTGGCGTTGCTTAACACGCCTCCATCAGACGAAAAAGTCAAAAGCAAATGGAAGGGGCCATACTTAGAAGAAGACTTGCCTCCTGATCCGTGGGGAGCTCCTTATTTGTACGCCGTACCTGGTCCAAATGGTAAACCTTTTGCTTTGTACTCTTTAGGTCCCGATGCTAATCAAAACGGCGAAGGCGCAATTGGCATCGTCCCTGCCAGCGAAAATGCTAATAAAGCGCAATAATTCTACCCTCCGGTCTGAGTCAGGTTTTACTCTGCTAGAGTTGTTAGTTGTACTTGCAATGATGGGCTTGCTGGGATCGATCGCAGTGCCTGCATTGGGTAAATTGCTGGATCGCATGCGCTACCGAGGTGAAAGAGAGAGCGTACTCGCACAACTGAGCAGCCTTAGCTATCGAAGTTATTTATTAGCGCAAGATTACACACTCCAAACTGATGCCAGAAATGGTATTGGTTATGACAAACTCAACGATGGTAGCAACGCAGTGGATTTACCAAAAGGATGGTCATTGAGTGTACCTACTCCGATCCACTACCAATTTAACGGCTATTGTTTGGGTGGTGTTGTAGTGATTAACTCACCCGACAACCCACCGGAATCAGTCAGACTAATTGCGCCGGTATGTGGGGTCGCAAATGAATAGGCAGCAGCAAGGATTCACTTTACTAGAAGCTATCGTCGCTCTTGCTTTGGTCGGTACCATCGGAATGACCTTATTCGCCTGGATCAATACCAGTATCATCTCACTTGGAAAAATTCAGGCAAGTAATGCCCGCAATGACGCTACCGCCAACGTAATCAATTACATGCAAGCCGTCAATCCCATGCTAAATCCTGATGGAGGCGCCGAATTTGGTGCTTACAGGATTAGTTGGAAGTCACAGGTATTCGGCCCTGTTGCAGACAACGTTGGGTACCCTATCGGTATAGGACTTTATAAAGTTGGACTGTATGATGTAGAGGTCAAGGCGCAGACAGCAGACGATCCATCATGGTTTACATTACATCTAAAGCTTTCAGGATATAAAAAAGTACGTGAAAAAGCCAATCTATTTTAAACATCGGCGTGGATTTACGATTCTCGAAATGATAGTAGTAATCGCATTAACCAGCATGATAGTAATGATATTGTTGCAAGCCTTGCAGCATGTCATGGGCTTACATTATCGCTTTGGTCTGGAGTTTGATCGCAACCGGCAAGAGGCAATGCGCCAGTCTTGGCTGAGTCAGATGATAGAGGGGCTTCAGCCCGACGTTGCAGATGGGGTCAATCAATTCAAGGGTGATCAACGTGAGTTAAAAGGATTAACCAACTCTGCTTTTACACAACATTATGGTGCCCCCACGCCCTTTGCACTAAGGCTCCGTTACCAATCCGATCAGAACCGCACAATTATCGAGTACCGAGAGGCCAACAAAGAAGATAAAGTAATTACTTTATTTAGCTGGACTGGGCGCAGAGGGAGTTTTATTTATCTCGATAAAAAACAGCAAGCACACGATACGTGGCCTCCAGAACTGGATCACAGCCAACAAATCCCTAACAGTATCCAATTAGAGACAGATCGGGACGGTCACCCTTGGGTTCTTGCCCTAAAGCCAGCTGGTCCTGTCAATCCTATGCCCGATCCAAGCAAAATATTTGCGGATGTAATGCAATGAAAAGACAAAATGGTTTTGTGCTAGTCGCTACGCTCTGGATTTTGGCAACCATAACGATCGCAGCCGCTTATTTTGCACAACGCATTGCTAACTCCATTGAATTAGCCCAGCAGTATGATCAGCATATTAAGAGTCGTATTGCCTGTAGTGATAGTAAGTCTGAAATCACGTATTTAATGTCAACTCGCAATTTCAGTCTTTTTGGACTAGGTGATGTTAATACCCATTTTTCCTTAGATAATCGTCCTTATAAAATGGAAGGGGATTGTATTGCACGTCTGCAAGATACGAGAGGACTGTACCCAATTAACGGTATTTCGCGTGAAGCACTTGGGATATTGTTGACTGAAAGAAAAGTACCTGTGGCTGCTTACGATCAGTTGTATGACACTTTAATGGATTATATTGCCCCCAATCCCCAGCTCCACCGACTAAATGGCGTCACTTTACAAGATTATCAAAATGCAGGATTACCCAAACCGTTTGGTCGCCCCTTGATTACTCCTGATCAACTGCGTAATGTGTATGGTTGGTCAGCACAGAAAAGTTTATGGGAGGGAGATACTCCATTTACGGATTCGATTACAACAGCTCTTAACGTTGGAATGAATCCTAATACCGCCCCCATATCGGTATTGATGACATTGCCAGGGATTACTTTGCCAGGTGCAGAACTAATCGTTAAATACCGCGCGATAGAATTAATACAAGGGGAGACACAGCTTGCCCAGTTGGCAGGCTTAGATCCGCAAAAACTAGTCCTAAAAATTTTAGCCTTACCCTCAGACACAACACGTGTAAGTTTAGGAACTAGCAGTCAGGCGACTTCCATCAGATATAATATAAAGCTAACCCCAGATGCGTCCGAAGCTCCATGGCGCATTGATTATTACTATTCAATTTCACAACGGATAACCCAAAAAAACGATGACGCAATACCGTCAAATCCTTTCGAACTTGAGAAGGCGCCTCCCCCCCCAGCGAAGGCTGCTCTTAACTTCTAAAGCGCCGCAAGACAAACCAGGTAATACCTTTTTGCCTAGGCAGATTGTTATTGGGCGCTCCTTTTGTCGTTTTTCAAGATTTGATCTCAAGACGATTCCGCCGAAACGTCGTCAACAAGCCTTGCAGCTGCAACTTAAGCAATGGGCGCCTTTTGCTAGACCAGAATTTGCCATCATATTTGAGCAAAACGCTGCGCTGGTGTGGTGCTGGGATGCCGCATGGCTTGCGCAACAGCGTCAAGAACTGCCTAAACTATGGATGCAAGCCCAAGCGATACCTGAGTCTGCACTCTATCCCCTGCAAGAGAGTGGCGTCAGATTAGTCAAATGTTTTGATGGCGCAGAGGCACAATGTTGGCAAGACAAGCAACTGATTGGTAGTCGCTGGTGGCCACAAACGCCTGTCCTTGATGACTACGTTAATTTTTGTCGCGAAGTGGGTTATACCGTCGCTGGTCTTGAAAAACTTCCCGCCATTCAATCTTTGTCCATACAAGCCCAGCCATGGGAGCCAGTTATATCTGGCGGTGGCCTCACTGGCGGCAGTCCGGCGATTGAACAATGGCTCTATGCAGTCTTATTTTTATGTGTTGCGTTCCCCTATGGGTGGTACACGTTGCGCCAGCAGCAAATCAGCAATGCGATTGAGCAAAATCGGCAAGAGCTGAGCAAACTGACTGGTCAAGCTAATAGTTTGATACAAGCCAGAGAAAAAGCACTTAAAGCAATCGAAGAGATAAAAACTCGGCAGCAACTTGATCCTTACCCGTCGCAATTGGATCTAATGTCCGCAGTGGCAGAGACTCTGCCAACTGATACACGTATACGCGAATGGGAGTTTCAGGAAGGCAAATTACGCATCGTCATCATGCCGGGATTGGAAGTTCCCTCACGTGCCGACATCACCAAAGCATTGCTAAATACAGGGCGTTTTATAGAGGTGCAAAATTTGCTGGCGCGAGATCAAAAAAGTCTCGCTTTTCGAATGACTGTTTTACCGAAGCCGGGTGTTGTTTTGCCTCAAGATAATCTCTCTACAGACGGGAAGGGAAAAAATGGCTGACAGCTTGCAGACTCAGCTAGCGGCAAATCCGCGTTTGCGGATTGGTTTAGCAATAGTACTTGGCATACTTGGTACTTACCTCGTTTTAGACAAGGCAGAACAGGTCGATAAAAAACAAAAGGAATATCGCCGCCTCAGTATTAGTTTGGAACAAACGCGCCAACAAGCCACAGATATTGCATGGGTCTCCAGAGCAAAAGCGGCTAGTGACGCACTGATGGAATATCGTCAACGTGACTGGACCGACAGCAGTAACGGCCTTATTCAGTCCAAATGGAATGACGCTTTACAACTCATACTGGCGCAAGAAAAAGCCGTTAATTCTTCAGTCACAATGTCTGATAATTTAAGTGACAACAACACCCTCAATAAGACTGAAGATGGTCAATTTTTTATTCCCGGCGTCATACCGATTAAGGCCAAACTACGATTTGAGGTCACGCCAAAATCGCTCTACAGCGTTTTTCAGACACTGGATTCAGGGAAGCAAGGCATCATCGTCGATACTTTTTCTTACCTTTGGATAGGCACCTCAGGCAGAGCTGAGCTTAACCTCAAAGCACTTGCACGCGTGAGTCGCCCTGCTGACGATAAAGAGAAGTCAGCGTCAGATGATACAGGTGAGTCCGCAGTAAGCAAAACACCGGCTAGAGGAGCATAAGCATGTGGCAAAAGTTTCGTTGGACGATTATCGCCAGTATGTTGATTTTACTGCTCGGTATGATATTGATTAAATTATTGATGCCGCCATTGCCTGTAGTTAAATTACCCAAAAATCAAAATCAAGACTGGCAGATTGCTAGAGTTGGACAAGCAGACGCCAGTGCCACAATCTTACAACTCATCGGCAGAACTATTTGGGGTGAGTCCGCTGCAGGCGCCGCTTCCGGCAATGATAAGCCGTTGACGCCGCCAGACTGGCGTATCGCCGCCGTTATCAAGACGAGCAATGCCAACCAGCTTGTGATTACTTTTAACGACAACCCCTCCAATTTACAGACGCTCAACGTGGGCGACAAGTTGCCCGGCGGTTATCCGATTGTAAGGATCGAACAAAACTGGATTGTTCTCTCCATTAACGGTAAGCAAGCCATGCTAGCTGTCGGACGAAACTAAAAAGGGAAGTATCTAATGCACTACTATTTAAAAAATGTAAATCGTCCTATGAGTAATGTCGTAGATTCCACCGCGGCTTCGCCTGATTTGCCGCGCTTTCAATTAAGATTGTTACCCGTATTGGTTTGCGTCACGCTTGCTGGCTGCTCTACATTTGACCCTATTTTGCAAGGTAAGCAGGCAAGCCCTATACCAGCGCCCTTATTACAAATGGCTGAAGATCAGAACGGCGTTCAAAACGGTATAACCGCTACCGAAGTGACCGGCAATCCATCTGATAAACCAGTTCGCGTCACCGTAAGCAAGACCCCAAAGCCGCCACTAGATATTAATAGCACCGCATTAAAAACCCAGCAGCCAGTCGTAGCCAATGAAAAAGCCGACATCACACTCGTGTTTGATCAAATCGCATTACCTGCATTTATTAATGCAGTATACGGCGTAGTGCTTAAAACCAATTTTAGTGTTGACCCCAAAGTGCTTGAGCGCAAAGACCTGGTCACTTTGCGTACATCCCGAGCCCAGACTCCAACGGAAGTGCTGCGCGCTGCGCAGATGCTGCTGAAAAGTTATGGCGTTACCGTCAATGACGTGGGCGGTTTCTATAGGATCGTCCCAGATAACGCTCAGCTCGGTTACTCGCCAGAGATACGTCGTGGACGAGCATTGCCAGACGTACCTATGGCGCTACGTCCAATATTCCAGTATGTAGAAATGAATGCGTTGCGTTCAGCCGAGATACGTGCTTGGTTAGCACAAATGTTTGGCACTCGTCTCCAGTTAACAGAAAGCGCACAAAATAACGCCCTGATGATTTCTGGCGAAACCGAAGATGTCCGCGCCGCATTAGAAGTAGTCAGAATCCTTGATCAGCCCCTCATGCGCGGTCGCACCAGTCAACGTATCAGTCCTACCTATTGGTCTGTTGATGATATTGCTAAAAAACTGGCTGAAGTACTAGCTGCAGAGGGTTATACGGTGCAAGTAGGTATGGGACAGGGTGGCGTAAGTACGCCGATTGTGCTGATCCCAATCGCCGCAAATAATGCACTAGTGATGTTCTCTGGTGATGAGGCTATTCTAAAGCATATGGCCGACTGGGTAACTGAGTTGGATCAGCCTACTAAGGCGCGCGGTAACAATGGGTACTTCACTTACGCCGTGCTCAACTTAGATGCCGATGAACTCGCAAAGACAGTGCAAGACCTGCTCGGTGGTGGTGTGGTTGCCGCTAGTCCAAGTGGCGCTACGGTAAAGACGGCAGCCAGAGTTGTCGTTCACAAGGCCACTAATACGCTGATTATCCAAGGTAGCGCAGATCAATATTCCCAGTGGATAGGCTTATTGCGCGAGCTCGACAAACCAGCCAAATCTGCCTTGATAGAGATGACTGTTGCAGAAGTTACTCTCAATGACAGCCTCAATCTCGGTATAGAATGGGCGATCAATCAGGGCAATACTGGCAACGGCACAAGCGGCGGTACCTTAGGCGGATTGGGTTTAGGCACAGGTGGACTCACCCTCAATTTTGTCAATGGCAATATTAAAGCCGCTCTTAATGCTTTAGCCACCAATGATAGAGCGCAAATTTTATCTAGCCCTCGTGTGATGGCGCGCAATGGCGAGACTGCGACTATTTCTGTTGGCCAACAAGTCCCTATTCTGACCAGCCAAACTAGTAATTTGCTCACCACAGGTACGGCTGGTACCAGCACTACACAAACAATACAATATAAAGATACCGGGATTATTCTCAAGGTCAAACCGGTGATCCATGCCGGTGGCCGGATTGACGTGGATGTATCGCAAGAGGTGAGTGGTGCCAGTGTTACAACGACGGGCGTCAGCAGCTCTCCCACATTCAGCAATCGCAAAGTAGATACCAAACTTTCTATCCAGGATGGTGCAACCGTGATGTTGGGTGGCTTGATCTCAGAATCAAATGACAAGGGTAATGCAGGCATCCCCTTTGTCAAAGATATCCCACTGATCGGAGGTTTATTTCGCTCCCAGACGGGCAAAAACGTCAAAACAGAACTGATTGTCCTGATCACGCCCTATATTATTGAAGATGATCAGACTGCACAATCAGTTACGCAAGCATTCCGTACACAGTTAGGGTCATGGACCACGCCCGCTAATGTGCCAACGCCACTACTTAAACCGGTTCGCCCACAACAGCTACCATTTAGTAGCAAAAATGAGACACTTGACAGCCCAAAAAATAATGAAAAAACAAGCAATATAAACAATATAAGTACGCCGCCTGAGCAGCAAGACCCAATGTCCAAGCCAGATCAGGCAACCAGTCCAAATGGACAGAATAATCCCCAAAATCAAAACGATTCCATTAATGCCGCTCCTTCTAAAGGTACCGTAGTAACTGATCCCGCTATTATTGAGCAGATCCGCGCACTACAAAAGAGCAATAAGAAGTAAAAAAAGCAACAGATGTAAACGTCCTGTCATAAACAGGATAAAAGTTGTATTTATTTTATAAATACTCGATCAGCTCTATTGCATATTGTTGTCAAAGTAGGTAAATTTGCGTCCGAAGGCGCTAATCTGCCATCACAAATTATGTCAAGTAATTTTTATCAAAAGCAGTGTCATGCGCTTGTAATAACGAATTACTTTGACATAACAATATTTTTTGTTATGCTACGTCGGTCTTTAAAGAAAGACGCAATTGCAATTGCAAATTAACTTTGTATACAAGGAAATAAAAATGAAACATTCTATGATGCGTGTTGCTGTTGCCGCTACGCTGGGTTTCTCAGCTCTGGCTGCGAACGCTGGTCAAATCGGTGTAAACGTTGGCTCAACATTGGCTGCCGAATACATCACATCAACAGTAGTTGTTGCTCAACCTACTATTACTTACCAAACAGCTAGTCTTATCAATGACGGTGCTGCTGTTCAAGTACACGTACGTTTTGGTTCTGGTTCTACAAAAGCAGCTGATGGCGGTGTGTTGCCAAACTCATTAAAAGCAAATGCTGTTGCCAATCCTGCTGACGTAGCATTGTTTTTGAATGGTACAGCTTATCCAATCGCAAACTACAGTCTGTCAGCAGCTACTGCAGATACAGATGGTTTGGGTTACTACTTCACATTGACATCTATTGCTGGCACAGGCGGTGTTCCAGCCGGTACAGTAATCAATATGAATGGCGCTACTGCAAGAATCGCTAAATTGTCAGCAGCTTTAGGCGTTGGCGGCACTGTAACAACTACAGTTGGTTACACAGTGACTCCAGGTGATACATCTGGCGTAACTAGCTATGTAGAACCAGTTAGCACAGCAACATTGTTGACATCCTCTAAAGCATTGAGTCAAGCTACTATCAACTCTAACGCGTTAGCTGCTGGTATCTACGCAACTGCAGAAGCGAAAAAAGTTGACGTAAATAATGCAGTTAAGCAATTCGTCGGTACGAGCCCTGTTGTTGGTACTGCCGGTATTAACTTGGGTTCTACAAAGTTGGTTGTTAACACAGCGTTGAAAACACCAGCTGGCGCCAACGCCGCTGCTGCTGATTTCGGCACATCAGTATTCACTGCAACTGGTGATTTCTCCGCTGCTGCTGTTGCTGGTGTGTTCTTGGCATCTGATCAAGCTTGTACAACAAGTGTTGCTGCTGGTACAGTATCTACAGATAAGAAATCGGTTACTTTCGCTGCTATCACAAGTGCTGTTGCAACTGTAAACAACTACCTGTGCTACACAACGAATACTACGACTGTTCTGCCGTTCAATGTTCAGTACGCAATCGGTGGTGCAACTGTAGCTGCAAACGGTGCAGTTACAAATGCATCGACACAAACTGGTGCTAATACCTACTTGTTGACGTCTAACGGTGCTGCTGTTTATGTACCAAGTTTTGTTGTTACTGGTTCGTCAGTGAATGACTACAATACTTACCTGCGTATTTACAACACTGGTAGTTTGACTGCTCCGGTTTCTGTACAGGCGATCAATCCAGCAGGCATTATTGTTGGTACTGCTCTCGTTTCTTCAATGGGCGTAAATGGTACAGTAGCTTCAGGCGGTTCAGTCATTGTTGGTGGCAGTGCTGTTTCTGCTGCATTAGGCCTGACTTCCGGTGTTTGGTACACTCTGTTGGTAACTGCTCCGACAACACAATTGTCAGTTCAGCCTTTGATGGTCAATCCAGGTTCAGGTGTTATCAGTAACATCGGTGGTATCAATGGTTTGAACAACGGCACTAGCGCACAGAACTAATCAACCCAGTTTGGTTGAAATAAAAAGGCGGCGTAAGCCGCCTTTTTTAATTAAAAGATTACAAGTTTCAATAAATCAAAACTGAGAATTCGATCGTGTCTAAACAGCCATACCCGTCTGATGGAAAAATTTCTGTAGTGATCCCTTGCTACCGCGTGACTCGTCATATATTAGATGTTTTATCCCATATTGGATCTGAAATAACACGTATTTACGTGGTTGATGATCAATGCCCAGATAAGTCTGGTGATTTCGTTGAGGCAAATAATACTGATCCGCGTGTGATCGTTTTGCGTAACCCACACAATCTGGGCGTTGGCGGTGCCGTCATGACGGGATATCGAGCTGCTATTGCTGATGGCATGGATGTGATTGTGAAAATTGACGGTGATGGGCAAATGGATCCCGCTCTTATCCCACAATTTGTTGGGCCAATTTTGGTGGGGGAGGCAGATTACACTAAAGGTAATCGATTTTTCAATTTAGATAAAATCCGTAGTATGCCTAAAATGCGTCTATTTGGTAATGCGGTATTGTCTTTAATGACAAAGTTATCTTCTGGATATTGGAATTTATTTGATCCAACTAATGGTTATACCGCTATTCATGCCGGTGTTGCACGTCAATTACCTATGGATAAAATCAGCAGCAGATATTTTTTCGAGACAGATATCTTATTTCGTTTAAATTTACAGCGAGCAGTAGTAGTTGATGTACCAATGGATGCTCGTTATGGTGATGAAGTTAGTAACTTAAAGATATCCAAGATTATTGGTGAGTTTTTAATCAAGCATGCCAGGAATTTCTGTAAACGAATTTTTTACAATTACTATTTACGCGATTTAGCGATAGCATCTCTGGAACTGCCATTAGGGTTATTGCTGTTGTCGTTTGGTACAGTTTATGGTTGCTGGCACTGGTTTCTGTCTGCTAACGAGGATTTACTTACCCCTCCAGGCACAGTAATGTTGTCAGCTTTGCCCATATTGATGGGTTTGCAATTTATATTGGCATTTTTAGCCTATGACATTGCTGCTGTACCAACTCGGCCGCAACATAGAAAGTATTCATTACACAGAGCTTATGTTGACGCAGATAAAAGTGAGTAAACAGTTTTTGGTGTACCTCACTGGCGGTGTTATCTGTGCAGTATTAGACATTGGCATCATGCAGGGCCTAATCTGGTTTGAGCTCAACTACATCCTTGCCACAACGGCAGGATTTTTTTTAAGTTTTTTAGTTAATTACATTTTTCATGCTAATTTAACTTTCAAATCAATTACAACGCCTACGTCGTTTATAAAATTTTCAGCGGTCGTTTGTATTAACTATGCAATTACTTTGAGTTTTGTGTTTATTGCATACACTTTTTTTAACTATGCGTTGGTTGGTAAAATAATATCTTTGCCAGTTATCGCGATTAATGGATTTTTTCTAGGCAAGTTATGGGTTTTCAAGTGAAGCAAATTTATGTAACTCCAGAGATAAACATAAGCCAACTGCCAAAGCATAGATATCTGATGTGGATGATAACTGCCATGTTAACGTGTGCAGCTATTGCTGGCACTTTCGGGACAAACTGGTGGGGCGAATCTGTGTGGAATTTTCAAACGAATAGGGATCAATTTCTATTATTTGTAGTTGTTAGTTATTGTTTGTATTTTCTGCTATCTCGCTGTGGGCTCACAATTTTTGCTTTACTTGGGTTACCTTTTGCATTTTATGTAGCTTCTGCGGGTCTTGGCCCAGTCGTCGCAGTTATTTGGTTTTGGTGCTGCGCAAACATAGTTGGGCGTATGTCTACTGTTTGGATCGCTCGATTTTCAGGGCTTGAGTTGTCAACAGAAAGTTCTACTTGGGACTTACGCAACACTGCTATCGGATTTTGCTTACTTGGAACTTTGATTGCATTATTAGCGCACTTCCCTGTTTGTACACCCTTAGTATTTTTCACCCTTTTTTCTGGTTTCGCCGTCGCCGCATCGTATTTTTTGATGTCTCAAGGAAAGCTTTCTCCACCTAAACTTCCTTGCTTTTTTCGTAAAGTCGAATGGAAAGAAAGTATTCTAGTCGCCATGCTAATGCTTGGCGTCACTATCGTCATCATGGTGACAATTTTGCCTGACTTGGGTCATGATGCTTTATCTTTTCATTTAAATATCCCTGTACGAATGTTAGATGCTGGTTTGTGGAATTTTGACGTCAAAGAATATGTATGGTCTGTAATGCCTTTTGGCGCCGATTGGTTGTATGTCCCACCTTATTTTTTTGGTGGAGAGCAAGCAGTGCGTCTGATGAACACATCTTTCTTATTGGCTACTGGATATCTTGGATATAGGCTATTAGCTGGCCGACTCGATGCCTTACTCGCAATGGGTGTTCCAGCGATCTTATTTACTTTACCGATATCGTTGTTGGAGGTCGGTTCTGCTTACATAGAAGCGCCACTGACTTTCTTTTTTATGATCGCATTATGTGAAATTGCAGGTGGTGAATATAAAACTATTCGCCAAAAGGGAAGCTGGATCATTTTAGGAATTCTTGCGGGTTATATTTGTGCAATTAAGTTGCCTGGTTTTTTAATAGTACCTTTTTTAGCTTTGGGCGCCTTATTACGTTCTGTAGAAGATAAATTTGAAGTTTTCCGTTTTAAATTTATTTTAACTAGTGGTATTGCATTTCTTATTTTTTGTTCTCCTCCTTACGCTGTAGCTTGGTTTAAAACGGGTAACCCAGTATTTCCTTTTTTTAACCAAATATTTAATTCGCCTTACTTTGATACGCAAACTTCTTTTACTAATAGTCACTTTGTAAGAAGCATTGGATTACAAACTTTTTGGGATATGAGCGTCAGTTCCAAAGATTTTGGTGAGTTTTCGGCTAATGGCGCATTGGGAATTGTATTTTTGGTTTTTATACCTTTATCTATATTATTGGCTGTGAAATTAAAACGTTGGGCTATTTTATTCACAGGAGTATCCGCAATTGCTTATATTGGGTTGTGTTTTCATAACCAAGCATATTTGAGATATGCTTTTCCGGTAATGCCTTGGTTGTTATGCAGTGGTGTTTGGGCTCTGTATAGTGCTGTCAATTTGCGCGGCGTGCTCGTTGGACTTTTAGTGATTTTTTGTTCTTTCAATTTGGCTCGTTTTCCAGTCGTATATTGGCCTTTTCAGCAATTTAAAACAGATTTATTATGGAGTCGTTCTGCCCAAGAAGGACTATTTGCGCGTAGTAAGCCGCAAGCGATTGCTGGTGATATTCTGTCCAAGCTAGATCAATATAAAGGTCGTAAAATATTGATTTTAGATGCGACTTCTGACATTGATCCAACATACAATCACTACCCAAAAGGTACGATTGCTGCGTCTTGGCACTCGTGGCCATATTATGCAAAAAGTACGAGTGATATTAATTTAGCGAATTCTTTAGCTCGTTCTGGTGTGGAGATTATTGTGTACGCTGTTGGCCGAGGTTATCAATTTGAGGCAGAGGCGATTGCGCTTACTACTGAATTATTTAGGGTGAACGATATTCGAGTCGGCCTAGTTAATCAGATTGAATTAAGTAAATTATTTAAAAAAGAATTTATTAGTAACCCAGATTTTTCTAATGGCGCTGACGGTTGGACCTCTAATGGCGCTTTATTTAAAGACGAAAAATTTTATGCCAGCGTCGGTTCCCCTGTTACACAAGCAGTTGATGTCGGATCTGTTGATGTGGTGGCGCTGACAGTTCAAGCAAAATGTGACAAAAGCCAGCGTTTCCGCACCCAGATTAACTGGAACGACACAAACGGGAAAATGCTTTCAACGGATATAAAAGTACATGATTGCAATGGTGGCTTAACGACTGCAACACGGCTTGTGATTAAGCCAGAACGTGCCAAAATAGCCATTGTTTATGGCGGCTCACATGATGCCCGCCCTGTAGAGATTAATAGAATATCAGTTACTGGATTAAACTAACTTACTTTGATTCAACTCAATAGTATATCTTCAACTTGTAGCAAAGTTTGCCGCGATTTTGATCACACAGTGAGACCGCTTATTTTAAGTGCCAAGTTGATTGACTAATGGTGGATTTAATAAATACGGCTTATGCAAAACCGTATTAGTTGTGTTGTAGGTCTTAGTCCGACTACACAACTGCCTTCGTTGTTATGTCTTGTCAGACTACTTTTGAGTAAAAAAGTTAATTAATTACTTAAAAATTAATTTCAACAAAAAATTTTCGGAAAAATATGGGGACCATAAAACTTATCCTTGCTCTTAGCGTGCTGTTTTCACACATTGGAAATTTTGAAGGCATGCATTTATTTCCTGCTGAGGTAGCAGTTAACTGTTTTTTTATTATTTCTGGCTTTTATATGACGCTTGGATTAAGCGAACGCTACCTAACACCTGATACAAATTATCAGTTTTACCTAGGCCGTTTTTTCCGGATATGGCCAACCTATTTTATTTCTCTATTGATATTAATGCCTTGGGGATCGTTAAGGCGATCAATTCTTCTCATGATGGATTTACCACTGCCCATGGAAGCTCTTGCTCTGTTTTCTAACTTTACCATGTTTGGCCTTGATATCCTTACTCACATTAGCGGGGTCGATGGACATGTAGTTTTTTCGGAGTATGGTATCGATCCAAATCAAAACGGAGCGAAGTTTATTCTAAATACTTCTGCTTGGTCTCTTTCTTTAGAATTGCTATTTTATTTAATAGCCCCATTTGTCGTCAGAAGTTTTAAAAAGTCACTAATTTTTATTACAATTGGTTTAGCGTATTGTTTTTATATTAAACATATCAATACAACCTTACCAGATAAATACCGCACGGATATTTATTTCCCAAACGCCATGGCGTATTTTGGGTTAGGTATTTTAGGTTATTGGTTGAATCGTCTCTATCCAATCAGCCGCCCAAAAAATTGGGGTTATTACTTCTCGCTTGCTGGTGTAGCGTTCATATCGTTATGGGTGAGTCCAGTTATTTTTGTTGGTTTCATAACGTTAGCTATCTTTTCAAGACTGCTATTTGACTTGTCAAAAAAAAGCAAAATAGACAAATTCTTAGGTGATTTGGCTTTTCCAATTTACATACTTCAGATCCCAGTTGGGGCAATGGTTCGTGCCATTGGAGTTTTAGAATTAAACACGTTTTCATATTTTATAGCGACGATAACAATCTCATTAATCGTCTTATTAGTTGTTGAAAGACCCATAGAGAAACTCAGAGTAAGATTATATCGCGGTAAGAAACGCGCCGATAGTAATGACCATGCGGTTGAAAATATGCATTCGTTACAGCCTCAAGCAGGCTCAGTTGGTATTTAAATCAGGTTAGTTTGCTTGCGCAAGCTACTGATTTTGAAGCAAAAGCCAAATTACATATATATATATGCAAATAATAAAAAACGAAGATAAAAATGAAACGGTTTGCAAAAAGTTTGATATTAAGTGGTTCTCAGCTTTGGCTGCCGAATACATCAAACCCGATGAACTCCTTGACCAAGGCAATTTTTACATAAAAGCAGGCCTGATCGTTGACTATGCAGTAATATAAATATCTAGGTTTTTGATATTGGTTTTAAAAAAACCACTAATGTCGGCGCAGTGCTAATTCTTTGAGGTTACTACCCTATTTTCACGTTATCTTATTTCCGGTATTGCTTTTCAGTACCGGAAATAAGCTCCCTGTTAGTAAGAGAACATACAAAAAGCCGCTCTAGCTGCGTTGCTGCGAGTAGTCTTCCTAAAACTGTCATCGTTTCTGTACCTCGCTGGGACAATCTGCGTAAGGTCTAATTGAATATTAGTTATCTGTCGTGATTGATATAAGCGGTCTTGCTAACATTATTGATGCAAATTGTATAAGTGGCGGTACTAGGGCCTACTAACATTTAAGGAAATGTGTTTACATTCGGTATTTGAAAAATAGGATACCTTGAATGAGCATGATGATAAAGATTTTGAGAGACGATCATTGGATGAAGTAGGCTGCTTTGCTACAAGGAAAAGACGGAGATAGAGGGCGTACAGGCCTAAATAATCGACTATATTTGGAAGCGGTACTGTGGATAGTTCGAACTGGTTCGCCTTGGCGTGATTTAACGGTTGAATTGGGGAATTGGCATACCACCTATACGCGTTTTAAGAGTTGGGGCGAAGCGGGCGTTTGGGAAAAATTGGTCAATGCGATCAGCGGCGACTTGGACATGGAGGCATTGATGATTGACAGTACAGCAGTGCGAGTTCATCAGCACGCCGCAGGCACCCAAAAAAAGGCGGTGCGCAAGCCATTGTCCGATCAAGAGGTGGTTTAACCTGCAAAATTCATGTCGCTGTTGACGCCTTGTGTAATCAGGTACGATGGATACTGACTGGCGGGGAAGTACATGACAGCACGCAACGCATTGCCCTGATTAAGGGCTTCGATGCCAAAGCCGTATTGGCAGATAAAGGTTATGACTCAAATGAGATTTTGTCCTATATTCAAGACCATCAGATGCAAGCAGTGATACCATCGAAAAGCAATCGCATCGAACAACGTCAATACGACAAACATTTGTACATAGAGAGAAATCTTGTTGAACGTTTTTTAGCAGAATCATTCACTTCAGACGGATTGCAACAAGATATGAAAAACTGGATAGAAATTTCCTCTCGTTTATCAACCTCGAGTTCGCTATCATCTGGCTGACTTAAATGTTAACATCCCCTAAAGCTATTAACTAATCAACCCAGTTTGCTTGAACAAAAAATGAGACGAATCTTTTTTTAAGACATGTTTTAAGATATCTTTGGCCATCCTCTCAGATGGAGTGGCGTTATGTAACGATGTGTACAAGCCCGAATGACCCCACCCTACTATTGATGATGCTAAGTATCTCTACTTTTAATCTAAGTTGCTTATTCTTATCTGTCGGTGTATTTTCGCTGAGTATTAATCCCGCGCTGAGCTCGACCCAGACAGTCATAGTAAATACTGCAATAAATCCTTCCGCAGCAATTATCCCCATTACCCCCATCATTAAGGCAAGGCTGGCAGCTGGCTCGCCAGTTACTATTGTCTTTTTTGGTGACAGCAATACTGCCGGCTGTGGCACATCAGATGCCTCGGGCGCTAAAACATTTCCGGCAGATATCGCCTTTGCCTTAGTTACCAATAAGAGGCAAAAAACATCAACAGGTGATATGCGTTGGGATAAAGATACCTTTGCCGGACAAGCGGTGGACGCTACTGTGTGCCGTGCTTATCAAGCGAGGCAAGTCACTTTAAAGCCGGGCGTAAATAGAAACCTAATTGTTAGAGATGGTGTCGGTGGCAATACAAGTAATGATTTGACTGCCCGGTTTGATGCGTCTATTACATGGTTGTCAAAACAATCAGTACAAAAAATTGACTTGATTGTGATCATGGCAGGCATCAATGACAGCATCGTCCAACGAGGGATAGCCCCGACGGCTTATGCCAACAATCTCCAAGTCTTGATCGATAAAATAAAAGCGGCAAAAAATAGCAATGGGCAAACCTTAATTAAAGAGACTTTGCTCGTCACCTCATTCTCAAACGGGTCGATGGTTGCCGGGTTGCCTGATGGTCAGGGACATCCTTTTAAAGTGATCAAAGATGAGGTTGCTTGTACAAATGCGATCAAGTCTAAGGCGCTTTACCCCAATACTGTCTGTGACTTACATTTGTATAATCAGCGTCTCGCTGGTGTTGCAGATAAAAATAAGCCAAATGTCTATTTTTTAGATGTTGCTGGCAATATACTGAACGGCTTGGGAGTGCATAACAATACGGCAGATGCGCTTGCGCAAAAAAATATTAAGCGTCTTCTGGCTGGCGATGATGTTTATCATCCAAATGACATCGGTTATCAGGCCATTGCAGACCAGATTGCTGAACATGCTTTGTCTCTGAAAAATAATGTCTCTCCTCCGGCTAACTTAGGCAACCTGGCGAGTGGAATTCGTCCAACAAAATAACAAGATGATTTCAAGTTCAGCTATGACAGTAACTACGCAAAATCAGGCAATTACCTCGGTTAATGCGCCCCTAAAATTGGCTGCCAACCGATGGACAGCGTTTGATGGTTTGCGTGGGATTATGGCTTTTTTCGTCTTCTTGGCGCATGTTAATTACGACGTGTTTCCGGGTCCTATCATATTCATGGACACCTTCTTTTTGATGAGCAGTTTTCTCATTACTAAGCTATTACTGAAAGATTGGAGTGTTACCGGGCGCATTAATTTTAAGAAATTTTATATACGCCGTGCTAAACGCTTATTCCCCGCCTTGTTGGCAGTGGTACTGTTGACTACGCTAGTAACTTATTTTTATTTTGGGCGCGGTTTTAAGCAAATGCTGCATGTAGTCGGTGCCTTGTTTTATTTTATGAACTGGCTGCGGGCGCTGGAAATACCTAGTGACTACTATCTTGGACATACCTGGTCGCTATCAATCGAAGAGCAATATTATATGGTGTGGCCAGTTTTGCTGGCACTTAGTTTACGTTCGTCTTGGTATGGTAAAAAACTAAGCTGGTGCTTAGTGGGGATAGTCATTTTTTGTGTAGCTTGGCGCTCTGCTATGGCGGTGAAGGGCTTCTCTGTTCCACGCCTGTACAACGGCACAGATATGCGTCTGGATAGCCTGGCATTAGGTGCTTTGTTAGCGATCAATTATGACGCTGCGTGGATGCAGCGATGGAATCGCTTATTCTCAAGGCCTTGGTTGGTCTGGCTGTTAATCATTACTTTATTAATTGGCATGCTGACAGTCGATTTCCGTCATAGGCAATGGTATATCTGGCAACAACCATGCTATGAATTTATATCATTGGCGCTGATTATCGGCTTGCTCCAAAATCCGCTGCAACTGGGTCTGAAATTTGTCTTCCAGAGCCGAGTGATCGTGTATCTTGGTACGATTTGTTATGGCATCTACCTTTGGCATTACCCCATTCTGCTGATGGGCGAGCAAATCCTCCATTTAAGCGATTTGTCTTTGGCGCTAGTGTGTGGTCCAGTGACGGTGATGCTCGCCAGCATCTCTTATTTCATTTTAGAGCGCCCTGTACTTCGGTCTAAGTAGTTAAGATTACACCTCGCTATCGCACCGACCTACATCAGTTTGACTGGTTTTGCAAAACTACAAACCGTCATTATGCCCATCCCGATAATGTAAAAATCTTGCAGGGTTACCAGCGACAATGGCAAAGGCAGGCACATCTTGAGTGACAACGCTGGCAGCGCCGACTACCGCGCCGCGTCCTATCGTCACACCTGGTAAGACGGTGGAACCGCCGCCTACCCAGGCACCGTCTTCTATTTTTACTTGGTTATAAGTTAATTCATTGCGATAAATAGATGGCTCTCCGCCATGTACAGCATGACCTGCGCTGAAGATGCGTACATGGGGGCCGATCAAGACCTCGTCACCGATCGTTAAGCCGCCTTCACCAGACAAGTAAGAGCCTACATTGACGATGCTGCGGTCGCCGATGTGTATTGATGCGTTAAGATTGATAGAGACATCGCCGACGACGAGTCGCACTCGGTCAAACAAGCTGACTGAGTCACCTAAAGTGATGATGTCACCTTCGCGGGCACCATGCCGGTATAAGGTCACGTCAGGGGCGATTTTGCAGCCGGGTTTTAGAACATCGATGCCGGGGAATTGGTCAACAGAGGGTGGAAGGCCAAGTACTAAAGACATAAAAGGTTACCTAGAAAATAGTTGCTTTTAGTTGTATTGAGGGAAATTCTGGGTCTTCTTTTTCACTAACGGACATAGCTTGAAAAAACAAACCAGCAAAACTTTGTTACTTTATAAATTGGTAAAGAACCCAAATAAACAAGAAAAGTCGAAGAGTGCGGCGCTGCAACACTACATAAAATTTATTAGAATTAATTTGATTTGTTGCTATAAAGTGATAGAATAAAGTCGTAATGGAGCATAATATCGTCTGGCAGGGTAACTTGCATCGTTGAACATTTTGATAATCTAATTTCATTTGCAGGTAGGAAATTAGAGCAGCAAAATATTAGCACTTTTTGTGCGAAAATATAAGCACTCGTGCTTGTTAAATCTAAAAGCCATAATTTAAAATCATTTGGAAAGTCCCGGTCTCGTGCTGATCATGACCGCTGTCGCTCCAAGTGACCAACTACACCCAAATTCAAATATTTTGAATTTGCGGTCTATGTTCTAACAACTCAATTACTTACTGTGCTTTTTTGAAGTGCCTAAGTATCTATAAGTTCCTTTCTCTCGCAATAATTCTCAGCAGTTTGTTTTGGTCAAAATCCCCCCGTCGGCTCGGCGGCGACCGCTATTATCTCAACTCAGCAGCACCCGTTCGTGAGCCGCGAACGGTTTTTCTTAACCTCGGTGGACCATTTTTTTGGAGTTACTATGTCCGAAATTTTTTTACCGTCTGATGCAATAAAAGTCAAATTTGCTAAGTGTGCTTATGCCGAAAGTCGATGCGGAACAAATTACAAACTAAAAATTCAGACAACTTGTTGCAATCTTCAAAAATGGGCCAAGATAGCACGTTGGGGAAACCTCGTCTCACCGATCAACATTACGCCAAATCAAATTCATGGGTTCATCAATTGGAGAATTACTGAAGGAGTTCAAAATAGAACAATTCAAAACGAAATGAGCATAATTCGGCGTGCATTGCGAGCGGTGAATCGCGATGATTTTGCAGACGTTGTTTGTCATAACAAAAAAATTGGAGTACCGGCCGGTTCACGCATTGGAGTTGGAAAAATTATTGAAGAGATAATTTTAAAAAATGCAATTGACAACGCAAATCCGGATACACTTATTTTAATAAAATTGCAACAATTAATTGGATTACGAATCAAAGAGGCGGTATGTGCTGGTGATTCGTTAAAAGATTGGCAACGTTCTCTCGGACTTGACCAGCAATCAATTACGGTTCGCGATGGTACGAAGGGTGGCAGAGTGAGAAGCGTATTCATCCAACCAAATAGGACAGAAGAGTTAAAGCAAGTTATCCAAGAGGCACTAATAATTATAAAAAAACAAGGAAGACTCGTTGTGAGTAAAAATTTGAAATCTGCTTTGACGCGGCACTCGCTTGCTTTGGCAAAATTAGAAATCAAGCACGAAAATTCAAGCCACTCAATTCGTAGATTATTTGCGTTTAATCAATATAATTATTATCTTCAAATCGGTTATGACAAAAAAATGGCATTGATAAGAACTTCGAACGATTTGGGCCATGGAAATAGTCGAGGACGCTGGGTCTTCAATAATTACATAAGAGCAACACTGGAGGCTCAAAATGGGTGAACCTTTTTATATAAGTAACGAACTTCCGACAGGAAGTTGCTGGATAGCAAATAAAACCGTCGGAGGAACGCGCTTAAAAGAATTGAAAAAACCGGATGAAAATCTTGCAAAGGTCAGGTTTTCAAAAGAAGTGTTCGAGATATTGAGACAAAAAAGAAAGATTGGCGAAACTGTAAGAGAAGCTTTAGAGAGAATTATCCGTAGCAGCGCCTAACTGGTTCAACTATCTTCAAAACTGACAATTACCAGTTTTTCAAAGGGAATTATCTGGTTGAGTTCAGTAATAAAGCTACATTCCCAAATGTTTAAACTTGCGGACCCTTAAAGCAAGCTGATTAAATTACTGGGCTAGTTTATTTTTTAATAATTCATTTACTTGTCCTGGATTACCTTTGCCATTAGTAGCTTTCATCGCTTGGCCTACCAATGAGTTAAAGGCCTTTTCTTTGCCAGCGCGATATTCATCGACGGATTGTTGATTGGCCGCCATGACTTCGTCTATGATTTTTTCTAGTGCGCCGACATCGGAGATTTGTTTAAGACCTTTGTTGTCGATGATCTGATCTGCCAAATTGATGTCAGAAGATGCTGCTTGCCACATGGCTGCAAAAACTTCTTTGGCGATTTTGTTGGATATCGTGCCATCGGTAATCCGTTGCAACAGCAATGCTAATTGGTTGGCCGCGACGGGAATGGCGCCGATATCGATATTTTCTCGGTGCAGGGTGGATGATACGTCACCCATCATCCAGTTGGCGATTTGCTTGGCTTGCGCTGCTGGATTGCCGTTGGCGTCTATATTGCCAGCGGCCATAATTGCGGCCTCAAAGTAGCTTGCGGTGGCTTTTGACTGAGTGACGATCATAGAGTCGTACTCAGAGATGCTGTACTGCTGGATGAGACGTGCACGCATGGCGTCGGGGAGTTCTGGCATCGTTGCTCTTACGCGCTCTATCCAGGCGGCATCGATCTTCAGCGGTGGCAAATCGGGATCGGGGAAGTAGCGGTAATCTTGCGAATCTTCTTTGCTGCGCATGGAGCGTGTTTCTTTGCGATCTGGATCGTACAGACGCGTCTCTTGTACGACCTTGCCACCGTCTTCGATCAACTCAATCTGGCGGCGTACTTCAATGTTGATGGCCTCTTCGAGAAAGCGGAATGAATTGAGATTTTTGATCTCTGCGCGCGTGCCGAATTCTTTTTGTCCCACCGGACGTACCGACACGTTGGCATCGCAGCGGAAAGAACCTTCTTGCATATTGCCATCGCAAATATCCAGCCACATGACTAGTGAGTGCAGGGCTTTGGCGTACGCGACGGCTTCTGCCGCGCTGCGCATACAGGGTTCGGTGACGATTTCTAATAGTGGTGTACCAGCGCGGTTCAGATCTATCCCTGTCATGCCTTGGTAGTCTTCGTGCAGCGATTTTCCGGCGTCTTCTTCTAGGTGGGCGCGGGTGAGTTCGATGACTTTCACTTCGGATTTGCCGTCTTTTTCGACTACGCAAGTGACGCTGCCGCCTTGTACTACCGGGATCTCAAATTGGCTGATCTGATAGCCTTTAGGCAGGTCGGGGTAGAAGTAGTTCTTGCGGGCAAAAATAGATTCTGGCGCAATGACCGCACCGACGGCTAAGCCAAACTGTATTGCTTTTTCTACCGCAGTCTTGTTCATTACTGGGAGTACCCCAGGCAATGCCAGATCAACGGGACTCGCTTGCGTATTTGGCTCAGCGCCAAATTGGATGGCAGAGCCGCTAAAAATTTTTGATTGGGTTTTGAGTTGTGCGTGAGTCTCAAAACCGATGACGACTTCCCATTGCATGTTAAATCCTTTTTCCGTTCATTTGCATGAATTGCATTAATTTCGTTTGCACTACCAGTCGGCTTGATTTTAGTAAGCGACTTTGATTGCTACTTATTTATTCGTCGTTACGACATTGGCCGCTTTTAAGATTGACTGTAAGTGCTGTAAAGTTCATCCTCGATCCGCATAAGGCGGGGCATGTAGGTTTGATTTGCAAATCATCACCTACACGTTCTAACCGAATGCTGCAATTGAAGCCGCGATCAAAATCATATCCACGTCGTGTGCGTGCTGCACGCGCATCTTTTAAGCTGATTCGCCAGCCCTTCTCAGTCACTTCTGCCTGCGGGTCATCACCCAGATCGATGCTGCATTCATTGCCGTGGTTACTTCTGAACAAACTGGATTCCCACTGAAATGTTTTGATCACGTCGCCCTCAATGCGGATATGCGCCTGATCAGCGTAATCCAAACGTTCACCACCATTAGTTTCTTGCTGTACCAAAGCGCAGGAGAAATTAGCTTCCAGTACATCGGTCTTAGACGATTGCTGTGCTGTTACCGAAGTCGCCGATGTCACTGCTGCTGGTGTCGCCGCCGATATTGTGAGCTTTTCTGCCTGCGCGAAAGCGCCACTGCAAGCGAGTAAAAGTGTTGGAACAAGAAGTGAGCGGATTGATTTCATATAGGCGCTTTTTGATGCCAGTCAGTCGCTAATTGGAACTGGTGTGCGACATTCAGCAATTGGGCTTCTTTAAAATAATTCCCAATGATTTGCAGGCCGACAGGGCGCAGGCTATTTTTTTCACCTTGTCCAAAACCACATGGAATTGACATGCCAGGCAAGCCTGCCAAACTGGTAGATAAAGTAAAAATATCTGCCAGATAATTGGCGACAGGGTCGTCTGTTTTATCGCCTAAATCCCATGCAACAGTGGGCGCTACAGGCCCCATGATGACGTCACATAGCTCAAACGCAGCCTTGAAATCTTGCGCAATTAAGCGGCGGATTTTTTGTGCCTGCAAATAATAGGCGTCGTAATATCCGTGCGATAAAACATAAGCACCCACCAGGATACGACGTTTGACTTCATCCCCAAAACCTTCGGCACGCGATTTCTTATACATGTCGTTAAGATCTTTGTAATTGGCTGCACGATGACCGTACCGTACGCCGTCGAAACGGCTTAAGTTTGATGATGCCTCGGCCGGAGCGATGACGTAATATACCGGGATAGACAGTTCAGTTTTAGGTAGAGAAATATCGACTAAGACGGCGCCTAATTTCTCATATTCGGCGAGTGCAGCGCGGACAGCTTGTTCCACATCTTTTGCTAAGCCTTCGCTAAAAAATTCACGCGGTACACCGATACGCAACCCTTTTAAGTCTTTGTTTAAATCCCGATTGAAGTCTTCTTTTTGTCTTTCTAAACTGGTTGAATCTTTTGGGTCAAAACTCGTCATTACATTGAGTAGTAGTCCACAATCTTCAGCACTTTGTGCAATGGGACCTCCTTGGTCCAGTGACGAGGCGAACGCAATCATCCCGTAACGAGAGACGCTGCTATAGGTAGGTTTAATCCCGGTAACACCACAAAATGAGGCCGGCTGGCGGATCGATCCGCCAGTATCAGTTGCTGTTGCCGCTGGCGCTAAACGTGCCGCAATCGCAGCGGCTGATCCGCCCGAGGAGCCGCCAGGTACTGCACGTAAATCCCAGGGATTTTTAACTGCGCCAAAAGCAGAATTTTGATTGCTGGAACCCATCGCAAACTCGTCACAATTAAGTTTGCCTAGTGTGACCATGCCAGCTTGATTAAAGTGCTCTACTACTGTTGCGTCAAACGGACTAGTGTAGTTTGCCAGCATGTTAGAGCCTGCGGTAGATCGCCAGCCGCGCGTCACAAAAATATCTTTGTGCGCAATCGGAATGCCTGTCAAGACAGTGGCATCACCATTGGCTAAACGTGCGTCAGCCGCTGTGGCTTGTTGCAAAGTTAATTCTGGATCAACATGCAAAAATGCGTTCAGGTCACTAGCCTGAATTCTACCCAAATAATGCTGCGCCAATTCGGTCGCGGAAATCTGCTTGCTATGCAGCATGGCAGACAATTGTTTTAAAGAGTGCTTATGCATGTTCTGAAATATCCTGATGATTCTCGAAATAAGTCGTGATGGTTATCTATAGGACGGTTCTTAGCCTACTCTAAGACCTTGGGCACGAGATACAACCCGTCTTGTGTTGCTGGCGCAACTACCTGGTAGTCATCGCGACGATTGGGCTCGCTGACGATATCTTCTCGCAGGCGCAATCCTAATTCTGGCATTAACGCCGCGATTGGATGGCTGAGTGGCGTGATGCCGGTGGTGTCAACAGCTTTGAGTTGCTCAACCAGCGAAAAAATGCCATTCAGCTTCCCCAGCGTGCTGACGGTTTCTGATTCGGATAGTTCAAGTTTTGCTAAGTTAGCAATTCGCTTAACATCGGATAGGTCTAGTGACATGGCTAAATCGCGTAGCGCGCGTAATGGGTAAATAAAAGTATCGAATTGTAATAAAAGATGGTGATAACGAGGCTTGTTGATAGAAGCAAATGGAAACAAAAGCAAAATTTACCAGACTAAATGTCGGTTAATGCTGCCAACATCGGTAAAAAATCCATTTTCAGTAGATACGGTAGATAGCCTAATATTCGCAAGATTATAAGGTAGAATATAGGGTTAATACCTCATAAAGCTCTGAAAACCTGCTGCGCAGCACAATATTGCGTTTGTGAAGCCGCTTTATCTTCGAAATACGATAAAGCTGAGTTTCTCGGCCTGCATTGAAACGCTTGCGAGGGTTTTGAGGGCTTCTTTGCTTATGGTGATTCGTCAATGTTCATCATTATTATTCGGCATCAGTATAACGCTGAGCCTAAAGCAAGATGCGGTTAGACAAATTCGCGCAGAACTGCTGCGCATGACGACAACACAAAATACAGGATTCTTACATGTTTGGTTTTTTTCGTAGTTACTTTTCTAATGACCTGGCAATTGATCTGGGTACCGCAAACACGCTGATTTATGTGCGTAACCAAGGTATCGTATTGGATGAGCCATCCGTTGTTGCGATTCGTCAGGAGGGTGGTCCTAACGGTAAAAAAACCATCCAGGCGGTCGGTCGGGAAGCCAAGCAAATGCTGGGTAAAGTACCTGGCAATATCGAGGCTATTCGCCCGATGAAAGACGGCGTCATTGCTGATTTTACGGTGACTGAGCAAATGCTCAAGCAATTTATCCGCATGGTGCATGACACTAAATTTTTTAAGCCTTCTCCTCGTATCATCATTTGTGTACCTTGCGGCTCAACTCAGGTAGAGCGCCGCGCAATTCGTGAATCAGCTTTAGGAGCAGGTGCTTCTCAGGTGTATTTGATTGAAGAGCCTATGGCTGCGGCGATCGGTGCTGGTTTGCCTGTATCTGAAGCAACAGGCTCTATGGTTGTTGACATCGGTGGTGGTACCACTGAAGTCGGGATTATTTCTCTAGGTGGCATGGTGTACAAAGGTTCAGTACGTGTCGGCGGTGATAAATTTGATGAGGCAATTGTCAATTACATCCGTCGCAATTACGGTATGTTGATCGGCGAACAAACTGCTGAGGCGATCAAGAAGGCAATTGGTTCTGCGTTCCCCGGTTCTGAAGTTAAAGAGATGGAAGTGAAAGGACGCAATCTTTCAGAGGGTATTCCACGGTCATTTACTATTTCCAGTAACGAAATCTTAGAAGCGTTGACTGACCCTTTAAACAACATCGTCTCCGCTGTAAAAAACGCGCTGGAACAAACTCCGCCAGAATTGGGTGCTGATATTGCTGAAAAGGGCATGATGCTGACAGGCGGTGGTGCATTGCTTCGTGACTTGGATCGTTTGCTGATGGAAGAAACGGGCTTGCCCGTCATTGTCGCCGAAGATCCACTCACTTGCGTAGTGCGTGGCTCAGGAATGGCGTTGGAGCGCATGGATAAGCTGGGATCTATTTTCTCTTACGAGTAATTTGCTCCTTGCTTGACGTCGAACTTCTATCTAATTTATGCAATACAGTCCACCACCACTTTTTAAGCAAGGCGCTTCTGCTCGCGCCAAAGTGGTGTTCTTTTCAATTTTAGCGATTTTTTTGCTAGTCGTTGATTCTCGCCTAAATACCTTAATTTTTGCCCGGCAAATATTAGGCACACTTCTATATCCCGTCCAGGTCGTGGCTGTTATGCCACGCGACGCCGTATCAAGAATTTCTTCTTATTTCACCTCTACAATTGCTTTAGAAAAAGAAAACGCTCAACTCAAGTTGCAACAAACGCTAAATGCTGAGGCATTGCAACAAAATGGTCTGCTATCGACTGAGAACGCACATTTACGAAAAATGCTGGATATTCGTGAAAAACTTACTGTTAAATCGATTTTGGGCGAAATTATCTACGATGCCCGCGATAGCACTACCCGTAAAATTATTTTGGACCGCGGTAGTCAACACGGGGTCGCATTAAGTCAGCCTGTTATTGACGATTTGGGTGTTGTCGGCCAGGTGACGCGAGTGTTCCTATTGACATCCGAAGTAACTTTATTGACAGATAAGAACCAGGCAATTCCGGTGCAAATCACGCGTAATGGCTTGCGTAGCGTTGTGTATGGTCGTGGCCAGTCTGGCTATCTGGATATGCGCATGACGTCTAATGCCGATGTTCACAATGGGGATGTGCTGGTGACATCTGGTATTGATGGGGTTTATCCGGCGGGGCTGGCGGTTGCTAAGGTAGTTCAGGTAGAAAACAAAGCCACTACGCAGTTTGAGAATATCCTTTGCACTCCATCAGCAGGAATTGATAAAAACAAGCAATTGTTGATCTTGCTGGTATCGACAAATAATTTGCCTCGTCCTGACACTGAAGATATTCGAGTAAAAAAAGAAAAATTAAACCGCAAAGTGACCAGAGATGCCGCAAGAGAAAGCCCTCCAGAGTCATTAACAACTTTGCCGCAAAAGTCGGTAAATAATGCTAATCCAGCGGAGTCAGCAACGCAATCGACTCAGGTAGCTCCAGTAATAAAAGATGTGAATTCAAATTCAAACAAAGACGCTACCAAACCCGCGAACAAAGAGCTCAGTAAGGAGAAATCAAAATGAATAGCCCTCATTACATTTTGCTACCGGTGAGTTCAACATTTATAGCTGTTAGCTTGCTATGCGCTTTTTTTCTGAATTTTCTTCCTTGGGGTAATTGGATCGGTGTTCCTGATTTCGTGGCTTTGGTATTAGTATTTTGGAGTATCCATCAACCCCGTAAAGTCGGTATTGGCGTGGCTTTTGCGATGGGTTTATTGATGGATGTGCATGATTCGATTTACCTTGGCGAGAACGCACTGGCATACACCTTGTTATCTTATTTCGCGATCACTATTCATAGACGCGTACTTTGGTTTAACCCAGTAACACAGTCCTTACATGTACTGCCATTATTTCTGTTGGTGCAGGCAATTCAAATTGCAATCCGCTTGCTAGTGGCACCGAATGGGCAATTTCCTGGAATTTTGTATTTCTCCGAAAGTTTAATCACGACCTTGTTATGGCCGCTGGTGACTTGGTTATTGCTGGCACCGCAACGACGTGCCGTTGATAAAGACGATACCCGTCCCATTTAATCCCGCTTGTTTTGCCGGGTAGAGCAGATATGACCGAACTCAAGAATACCGAACGCGAACTTTATCTGTTCAGAATGCGCCTGTTTTTTATAGGCGCGTTCGCTTTGGTATGTTTTATTTTGTTGATGTCACGTTTTGTCTGGTTGCAAATCGTCAAGCACAACGAATACGCTTTGCAAGCAGATGAAAACCGTATTTCTATCGTTCCTGTAGTGCCGAATCGTGGGCTAATTTTAGACAGAAATGGCGTAATTTTGGCACGCAATTTCTCTGCTTATACTTTAGAAATAACCCCGTCTAAAATTACCAATGATCTTGACGTTGTGATTGATGAGTTGTCCTTATTGATCGATATTCAGCCCAAGCACCGCAAGCAATTTCGTAAGTTAATAGAGGAATCCAAAAGTTTTGAGAGTATTCCGATTAGAACTAAATTGACGGATGAAGAGGTTGCTCGTTTTACTGCGCAGCGCTTTCGTTTTCCAGGTGTAGACATTCAAGCGCGGCTGTTTCGTCAATATCCTTTGAGTGATGTCGCGTCGCATGTGATTGGGTACATTGGACGTATTAGTCAGAAAGATGCAGAAATCATCGATGACAGTGATGATTCTGCCAATTACAACGGCACCAGTTATATTGGCAAAGAGGGCTTAGAAAAGAGCTACGAGAAACTACTGCATGGGACAACTGGTTTTGAAGAAGTGGAAGTCTCTGCAGGGGGGCGGGCAGTAAGGACTTTATCCCGTACTGCACCTACTTCGGGTAAAAATTTAATTTTATCGGTTGATATCGAATTGCAAAAAGTGATTGAAGATGCTTTTGGTGATCGACGCGGTGCATTAGTTGCTATCGAGCCAGCTACAGGTGATGTTCTCGCTTTTGTATCTAAGCCTACTTATGATCCCAATCTTTTTGTTGAGGGAATAGATCAGCAAAGTTGGAATGATTTAAATACCTCTGAGGATAAGCCTTTACTTAATCGTCCATTGACAGGAGCTTATCCGCCTGGCTCAACTTATAAGCCTTTTATGGCGCTGGCGGCGCTAGAGTTAGGCAAGCGTACAACTACGCAGGCAATTGCTGATCAGGGTTATTTTGTTTTTGGTAATCACCGCTTCAATGATGACAAAGTGGGGGGGCATGGCATGGTGGACATGTATCGTTCTATCGTGCAATCTTGTGACACTTATTACTACATGCTTGCCAATGATCTGGGCGTTGATACGATGCATGATTTTATGATGCCTTTTGGTTTCGGCCAAATTACAGGGATTGACCTAGAGCATGAAAGAAAAGGCTTGTTACCTTCTACCGCATGGAAACGTAGCGCTTTTAAAAAACCAGCGCAGCAACGCTGGGTATTAGGTGACACTATCTCACTCGGAATTGGTCAGGGGCAAAATACCTTTACGCCTTTGCAGATGGCGCATGCGGTTGCTACGCTGGCGAATGATGGTGTGGTGATGAAACCGCATTTGGTTAAAATCGTTGAGGATGCACAGACTCGTGTTCGTACCTTAACTGTGCCCAAAGAAAGTTTTCGGATTCCTTTAAAACAGGAAAATATTGATTTTGTAAAACAGGCGATGGTCGGTGTTACGCGTGAAGGTACCTCTCGTTCAGTGTTCCTAAATGCTGAATATGCGTCAGGTGGTAAGACAGGAACGGCACAAGTCGTGGGCATAAAAAAGGGCGAAAAATATGATGCCAGACGCGTTGCCGAGCGACATAAAGATCACTCTTTGTATATTGCTTTTGCACCCGCTGATCATCCAAAAATTGCGATTGCAATCATCGTAGAAAATGGCGGCTTTGGCTCTGACGCAGCTGCCCCTATTGTTAAAAAAGCGTTTGATTATTATTTACTTGGTAAACGTCCGCAGGATAAAGACAAAACACCTGCCCTTAAACCAGATCCGGCTCTATATCGCACCGATGAGGATATTAAAGCTGCTGCAGAAATGAGCGGTGAGCCAAAGCCTGGCGGCGAAACCGAAGGGAATAAGGATTGATCATGAACAATAGAGCGTTCAACTGGAGAGCAATCCGGTCCCATATCATGGTTTTTGACGCAGCTCTGTCGATCATCATTTTTTTGATTATGTCGATAGGCATCATTACATTGTATTCCGCCGGGATTGATTTTCCCGGACGTGTTGAAGATCAGCTTCGCAATATCGTCATCTCATTTGTAGTGATGTGGATTATGGCTAATATTCCACCACAAACGCTGATGCGTTTTGCCATACCGATTTACGCATTTGGCGTAGCTTTATTAATTGCCGTTGCTACATTCGGTATGGTAAAAAAAGGTGCTCGTCGGTGGATTAATGTCGGCACCCCTGTTCAACCATCCGAAATGATGAAGATCGCTGCGCCATTGATGCTCGCCTGGTATTTTCAAAAGCGCGAGGGCGCATTGAGAGTGCAGGACTTTTTGATCGCTGCCGTAATTCTTATAATTCCAGTTGGATTGATTTACAGGCAGCCAGATTTGGGTACGGCAATGTTGGTTGTTATCGCCGGATTTACTGTGGTGTTTCTTGCCGGGTTGTCATGGAAGCTGCTGTTGTCTTTGGCTGTTGCAGCACTGGTCGTGATTCCAACAATAGTCTGGCCGCTGATGCGCGATTTCCAGCGTGATCGTATTCTGACATTTTTAGATCCTAACCGTGATCCGCTTGGTAAGGGCTTTCATATTCTCCAATCTACGATCGCAGTGGGTTCTGGTGGTTTATCTGGAAAAGGTTGGCTTAAAGGTACACAGGCACATCTGGAGTTTATTCCTGAGAGAACCACAGATTTTATTTTTGCAGTCTTTTCAGAAGAATTTGGTTTTATTGGTAACGGCATTCTGGTGCTGCTTTATCTTTTGTTGGTTATTCGTGGTTTGATGATTGCTGCAAATGCGCCGACCTTGTTTGCCCGATTGATGGCAGGTTCGGTGACAATGATTTTCTTTACTTATGCGTTTGTAAACATGGGAATGGTGAGCGGTATTTTGCCCGTAGTTGGCGTGCCCTTACCCTTTATGAGTTACGGCGGTACAGCTTTAGTTATGCTGGGTATGGGCGCAGGTATTTTGATGAGCGTGCAACGTAATCGTAAGCTGGTGCAAACTTGAGACAACGATCAATTAGCCGAAAATTCCAATTCTTCGCAATTACTAGCGCATTATTTCTGGCTGCTTGTAGCAGTGCCCCTAAGCATTCTGCCGTGTCGACTGATCAGCCCCGTCCAGTGACTGCAACTGCTGGAAAGCCAGCAACTAGTGCAACAAATACTGCGCCATATTTACCCAAAGCAAACTCAGGCAAAGGTGGCTATTACAAGGATGATGGTCCCGACGATAATCCGCCTGAGGGGTTAGAGAATACGGTAGAGCCGATTCCTACCATGGAGGCTTATTCTCGCTCTGGCAATAGACCTTATGTCGTATTTGGTAAAACCTATACACCATTAATTGACAGCACGACGCCATTTGTTCAGCGCGGCGTTGGTAGCTGGTACGGTAAAAAATTTCATAATCAAAAAACCTCATCCGGTGAGCCATACGATATGTATAAAATCACCGCGGCGCATCCTACTTTGCCTATTCCTTCTTATGCCAGAGTGACGAATCTTTCTAACGGCAAGCAGGTAATTGTACGGATTAACGATCGCGGCCCTTTCCACTCCAGCCGTATTATCGATTTATCTTATACCGCTGCGCTAAAGCTAGATTATCTTGGTAAAGGAAGCACTCAGCTTGAGGTTGAGCGTTTGCTGCCTGACGATATAGAACGTATGGCAGAGAATCGTAAAAATCAACGTCCGGTGATTTCTAATACTGTTATTGCTTCTTCAGTGGTGGCTTTAACTTCAGCGGCTACGACAGCCTCTAGTGTTGCTGCCGTTCCGCAAGCTGATCCGAAGGCAGCTCAGATATCGATGGAAGAATTATTGGCGGAACAAAGTAGTAAGCCAGTAGAAAAAATTGGGAGAGTAGGCAATACCGCTAGCGCAGAAAGTGTTGCTGGCGATACTGCTATTGCTGCTAATACAGCCACTAATTCGGTAGCAGGGTTTTATATACAATTTGGCGCATATGCTATACGCGCCAATGCAGAAGCAACGATGTCCAGGTTAAAAGATCAGGCGCAAAGCCGCTTACCTGGTTTCGATATCGTCCAGCAAGGAAGTTTATATCGTCTTGTGAGCGGGCCATTTGCCAGTCGCGCAGATGCATCCAGCGCTATTGTACAAACTGCCGATTTAGGTGCCGCCAAACCCATTGTGGTTCAGCGTTAATCTGCCGCACTCTCTTAACTCTAAGCTCCCAACTCAGTTGTTATCAGGTGCTTCTTGTTTCATTTCAAGCGCAAGCTTATATAAGCCATTTTTCTTTTGACCTGTGATTTTTGCAGCAAGCGATGCTGCCTGTTTGACTGAGCACTCCTCGAGCAAAATACTCAAAATGTGAAGTGCCTCATGCTGGCTATCCTCCACATTACTTGGCGCACCTTCCAGCAAAATAACGTATTCGCCTTTTTCTCTGTGCGGATCAGCGCTAAGCCAATTGATCGCCTCCGATAAATTACAGCGATGAATTTCTTCAAATAATTTGGTTAGTTCACGCGCAAATACGATCTGGCGTTCGCCTTGAAAAATCGTTTGTAGTGCTGTGATTGAATCGATGATTCTATGTGGCGCTTCGTAAAAAATCAGTGTCGCGTTGATGGTCAACACGCTGCGCAGAGCCGTGTCACGCTGGCCAGCTTTTGCTGGTAAGAATCCAAAAAAATAAAACTGATCGTTGATTAAGCCACTGGCAGACAATGCGCTAATTGCAGCCGAGGCACCGGGCAAAGGCATTACACGCAGGCCAGCTTGCCGCACTGTGTCTGCGATTTTTGCACCAGGATCTGAGACTCCTGGCGTACCGGCATCAGACACCAATGCTATGCGCTCACCTGCTTGCAGGCGCGTTACGATTTTCTCAGCAACTTCTCGTTCATTGTGTTGATGTGCCGAAATCAGGGGCTTATTAATGCCGTAGCGATTGAGTAGTTGTGCGGTATTACGTGTATCTTCGCAAGCTATCGCATCTGCTATTGCCAGCAAGTGCAGAGCCCGCAATGAAATATCGCAAACATTTCCTATGGGCGTTGCAACTACATATAATGTGGAAACGGGATAACTCTGGCTGGCTAATGCTTGCATGATCGTCGCGTTGGCAAGCGAATAAGCTCCAGTCGTGTTTTCGGACGGGTTTTTAGGCGCATTCTCAGGCGCGTTTGCAGATGCTTTTGCGGATGTGTCTTCTGACATATTCATAGGTATTCATTCGAATTCATTGTGATTTAATCAGACTTACATAAATCAAAACAGGATTGTACGACAATGGCTGAGCAGAGTTGGCTAGCAAAACGGATTGCATCAGTGAGAACCAGTCGGCAGCGTACTGGTGACGCCGCCGAAGAGCAGGCACTTTTATATTTGCAACAGGCAGGTTTAAAATTAGTGCATCGCAGTTTTTTGTGCAAAGGTGGTGAAATTGATTTAATCATGCAAGATCAAACCACCCTGGTTTTTGTTGAAGTACGAAAACGCACTTCCTCTCAGTTTGGTGGTGCGATTGCCAGCGTGACACCTGCAAAACAACGCCGCATGGTACATGCGGCACAAGTATATTTACAGACACAACATACAGAACCCGCATGCCGTTTTGATCTGCTGGCTATTGATGATCAAGAGATTAACTGGCTTAAAAACGTGATCATCGGGTAGTTTGCCACTGACCTGCTTTATAATCGCCCCACCATGACAAATCAACGCATCCTTGCGCACTTCCACGAAAGTGCTGAACTCAAAATTCAAGCGGCCAGTATTCTGGCACGTCCTATCGAACAGGCAACCGAACTAATGTTCGCGGCGCTGTCTAACGGTAACAAGATACTGGCTTGCGGCAACGGCGGTTCTGCTGCGGATTGCCAGCATTTTGCAGCCGAGTTAATAGGTCGCTTTGAGCGTGAACGTTTGCCGTTGCCGGCACTCGCACTGACAACAGACACCTCTATTTTGACCGCCGTAGCCAATGACTATAGCTTTCAGGAAGTATTCTCTAAACAGGTACAGGCTTTTGGCCAGGCAGGCGATGTATTACTTGCCTTATCCACATCGGGTAATTCAACTAGCGTGATTAATGCGATTAACGTTGCAATTGACCGTGATATGCGCGTGATTGCGCTTACAGGTAAGGGCGGCGGACAAATCGGTAAAATCCTGAGCGACGCCGATGTCCATATTTGTGTACCGCATGACCGGACAGCCAGAATACAAGAAGTCCATTTATTAACCATACATTGTTTGTGTGACGGCATCGATGCCGCTTTATTCGGAGGTGATGCAGATGATTAAGAACCTAACTAAGAGTTTAGTGACCAAGACCGCTCGACCGGTACTGGTAATCAGTTTATGTTGTGCTACTGCGATGAGTTTGCAGGGGTGTATAGAAATGATGGTAGGCAGTGCGGTAGTCGGCACCTTTGCTGCGACCGACAGGCGTACATTTGGTGCTCAGACGGAAGACAAGTCGATTGTCCTGAAGGGTGAAATTCGTTTATCCAGAGCGCTGGGTGATTCGTCCCACGTCAACGTTAACAGTTTTAATCGCCGTGCTTTGTTGACCGGTGAAGTGCCTGACGAAGCCACTAAAACCAAGGCAGAGACAGAAATGCGTGCGGTAGAAGGCGTGCAATCCGTTGCAAACGAGTTGCAAGTTGCCGGGTTGTCCAACTATTCTTCGCGCTCCAACGACGCTCTGATCACGACTAAGGTTAAAGCCTCTTTTGTTGATACCAAAGATTTATATGCCAGTGCTTTTAAAGTAGTCACTGAAGCCAGTACGGTTTATTTGATGGGGCGTGTCACACAGCGCGAAGGTAATCTGGCAGGAGAAGTCGCACGCGGTGTCAGTGGTGTGCGCAAAGTAATCAAAGTATTTGACTACATCAGCGAGAGTGAATTAAAAGAACTGTCCGCTGAACCTAAGAAGCCAGACGCGAAGTCCGAGAGTGCGACTGAATCCAAATAGCCGCTTAGTCAATACTAAGCTAAGACGAAGCCAAGAAGAAGCTAATCGCCTAGCGATAACAACTACAGGGTTTGTACTTTGGTTCAAACCCTTTTTTTCCATCAGGAGAACCCATGTTAATCATTTTTTTAGTCGTCGTTGCTGTGTTTGCATTCTGGATCGTCGGTGCTTATAACCGGCTGGTGAGCTTACGTAATCGTTTCAAGAATTCGTTCGCTCAAATTGATGTTCAGCTAAAACGTCGTTACGACCTGATCCCAAATCTGGTAGAAACGGCTAAAGGCTACATGAAGCATGAGCGCGAAACGCTGGAAGCCGTTATCGCAGCACGCAATCAGGCAGTGACCGCCAATACGAAAGCAGTAAGTGATCCCTCCGACGCCGCAGCGGTGCAGCAGATGGCCGCAGCAGAAGGCACTTTGACTGCATCTTTAGGAAAAATGTTCGCTTTGTCAGAAGCCTACCCTGACTTAAAAGCCAACCAGAACATGATGCAATTGACAGAAGAATTGACTGGTACAGAAAACAAAATCGCCTTCTCTCGCCAAGCTTATAACGACAGCGTGATGCAGTACAACACCTCCATCGAGCAATTCCCCGGTTCTATTATTGCCAATATGTTTGGCTTCAAAGCTGGCGAACTCTTGCAGGCCACCGAGTCGGCAGAAGAGCGCAAAGCTGTTAAAGTCTCTTTCTAACCGCTGCTGTCCTCTATAAATCCGTATGGATTTTTTCGAGCAACAAGACCAGGCACACCGCCAAAGTAAGAAGCTTTTATTCTTGTTTTTTCTGGCGGTGGTAGCGATCGTGCTGGCGGTTAATCTTAGCCTTGCTTTGGTCTGGATTTGGTCCAGCGGCCAGCGCTTTGCTGGCGTGCACCACTACCCCCGCGGCTTCTTTATTCTGAACACTTTTTTGACTCTGCTGTTCATCGGCGGCGGTACTTTGGTAGAGATGTTCCGTCTGCGCGACGGCGGTGATGCCGTGGCTCAGTTGGCTGGCGGGCGTCTAGTGATGCCGTCTTCGCAGGATTTGCAAGAACGTCGTCTGCTCAATATTGTAGAAGAAATGGCACTGGCCTCTGGCATCGCATGTCCCCGCGTTTATGTGATGGATCATGAAGAGGCAATCAACGCGTTTGCCGCAGGCTATCATCAAAATGAGGCAGTCGTTGCCGTCACGCGAGGCACTTTGGTGCGCTTGACCCGCGATGAATTACAGGGAGTGATAGGGCACGAGTTCAGCCATATTCTCAATGGCGACATGCGTATGAATATCAAACTGATCGGTATGCTGTTTGGGATACAGATGATTGCCAGTTTTGGCCAGCAACTGATGTATTGGGGTTCCAGCATCGGGTCGTCACGTAGTCGTGATGAAAAAGGTCCATCGTTGCAAACGATCTTTTTTCTAACAGGCGTTGCTCTGTTTGTGATTGGCTATGTCGGGATCTTTTTTGGTCGTTTGATTAAGTCGGCAGTCTCCCGTCAGCGTGAATTTTTAGCTGACGCCAGCGCAGTTCAATTTACGCGTAACCCTGAAAGTATTGGCGGCGCATTACGTAAAATCGGCGGATTAACGCTCACCAACCAATGCGGATCACGTATCGATAGCCCACATGCAGAACAGCTTTCTCATATGTTTTTAGGCGCAGCCCGACCTAATTTACTAGACGGTTTTTTTGCGACACATCCGCCGTTAAAAGAACGTCTGCAACGTTTGTATGGCTGGAATGTAGAGTTTTTAGATGCCAGTGAAATTATCGATGTTGACGCTGGTGCCGGTTTGCCTGATGGCGTATATGGATTTGGCGCACGCAATTTTATGGCAGCGCAAGCGGCAACGAATAACAGCGTACCGGGTTCCTCCTTGGCAATCATCGCCTCTCCGGGCGCAGCGAGATCAGACATTGCAGCATCAGATACCAAAACATCAAACTTAAGTAATCAACTCGGTCTGGGATTTGGCAACCTCCCATCATCAAAAAATCGCATGCCAAGTGAGTTACTGGATGCCTTGCGCGATCCTTTGGGTGTTAGTGCCGCGGTATATGCTTTGTTGTTAGATCGCAGTGACACGCAAGCCTACGCCATACAAACTACCATTTTGCAGCAATCCGCCGCAGCGCAATCTGCCTTAGCACTAAGTTTGTTGCCACATATTGAGGCCATGCCGTGCAGTGCGCGCTTACCTTTGCTTGATCTGGCAATGCCCGCATTAAAACTATTGTCGGTGGAGCAGAGGGCGAGTCTGTTAGCGATCGTTTCTAGGTTGATCGCAGCGGACCAAAAGATGACTCAGGCCGAGTTTGTTCTACAAACAGTACTTGATCGCCGACTGGGGCCATTAGCAGGACGTGCCGTGCCGGTACGTTTTGGTCAATTGGCTGCGCTGAAAAAAGAAACCGCATTGTTGCTGTCTTTAGTCGCCTACACTGCCAGCGGCAAAGATACAGCAGCGTTTGATGCCAGAGATGCATTTTTACGCGCTGCCAACAGCATGCCTGACCTGGGCTTAAATGCTAGTGATATGTGTGTGATCAATACAGCTGCGATCAACACAGCTCCGATCAACACCAGTGCGGCGGTCGCCGTATCGGTGAATGCACCCGACTTTTTTGAGGTGAAGCGAGCGCTGGATAAATTGAATCAGCTAGCGCCTTTGGCTAAGCCATTTTTAATTCGTTTGCTGGTCGCCGCCGCAGCTTTGCCAGGCGAGCGACTCAATCCAGACAGCGCAGATTTACTCCGTTGTATTTGCGCTGCAATCGACGCGCCTGTTCCGCAGAAAGTCGGCGAATTTACTTTGTAATAGAGTTAAGTTAAATATACTCCCCCTTATTTTTGATAAATATGCCGTATCGTCCAATGATTCTATGGACAACTAAATATACTGTATAGGAGTATATTGTTTATGGGGTTTGCGTAAGGGAAGTATGCGTTGCAGAGAAAGGGCTGAACCGTTGGAGAATTGCTGGATTAGTAAGCGCGCTTCTATGTTCCTCTCCAAGCTTGTTTGTACGCTCCGTCCAAGCACCCGACCACTTGCCGTAATCGGGTTTATTCCAATCAGGTGCGGCCTACAATGGCTGCTGTCGCCATTAAATCATCGATCAAAGCCAAAGAGTTTTTGCCGGACATCAGATGCGGATTGAGTTCTGGCAGAGCTGAATATTTCAATAAAATCGATGGGTTGATTTTGCCCAGATTAGCTTGTCCCATAGTCCAGCCAGAATAGCGCCGCTCGTTGATTTCTTCGTAATGCAGCAGGGTTATATCCGTATGACGCGGATCTCGCAAGATGTGCGCGTAGAGCGTATTCACAGCATCGCGCCCACCTTCTAAGACTTGCATAAAGACATTGTCGCTGTGGCACAAAATACCGGTAATGCCATTTTGTGGATTTTGTGTACGCGATTGCTGCATGATGCCTAATATCATGTTGGACATCTGTTGATCAACGGCACGGCTGGCGTACAAAAGTCGGACTAGCATGATGATCTCTTTGAATAAAGTTAGCTTGCCATAAGTGGCATACAAGTGGTCGAGCTGGTTTTTTGATCAGCGTAAATTAAAAGTAAATCCAGAAGCGAATTTAAAAGTATACTATCGTTTAATCAGCGATAAAAATTCTCGGCGCAGGTTGGGATCTTTTAAAAATGATCCGTGCATGACGCTATTGATCATTTTTGCGTCCATATCTTTGACTCCGCGCCAGTGCATACAAAAGTGATCTGCTTCCATCACCACGGCCAAGCCATCTGGCTGCATTTTTTCTTGCAAGGCATCGGCCAATTGCACCACCGCTTCTTCCTGAATTTGGGGGCGGCTCATGATCCATTCCGCGATCCGCGCGTATTTGGACAAACCGATCAGATTGGAATGTTCGTTGGGCATGACGCCGATCCATACCTTGCCAATAATCGGGCATAAGTGATGCGAGCAAGCGCTGCGTACCGTGATCGGGCCAATGATCATCAGCTCGTTGAGATGCGATGCATTCGGGAACTCAGTCACCGCCGGCATATTGACATAGCGTCCCTTGAAGATTTCGTTCAAATACATCTTCGCGACACGGCGACCCGTATCTTGCGTATTGTGGTCACTATCGGTATCAATGACTAAACTTTGCAATACGCCTTTGAGTTTTTCTTCCACTTCATCAAGCAATAGATCTAACTCGCCTGGCTGGATAAAATTGGCAATATTGTCGTTCGCGTGGTAGCGCGTTTTGCTCGCCACAATTCGCTCACGTATCCGCTGCGAGACTGGAACGGGTGTCGGTAGTTGTTTTAATTCAGAAGACAAATCAGATGGCATGCTAGATTCCAAAAAAGGGCGCACAAACAGACATTTGCGGTCTTGCCTGCGCTTACAAACACCACAAAAACACTATGGTAACTGAATTGCCGAACTCAAGTTTTGTAGCGCTACCCGCTCGGCTTTCCACTCGGGCAAACATTGTGGACAAAAGCAACTTGCATCCATGTCCAATTTACCTTCTGGTAGCTGGGCGAGTGGGATCTGTGGTAATGCAACACACCAGCAAGCTTGGCCAGTATTGTCTGTCATCGCGCAAGTAAAGCTGGTTTGGCAGCGTGGGCAGGTACTCATTTTGGACGATCTGGCCCAGAGCTATCATCTTGTATCGGTAGCTGGCGCATAGCTTTACGCAATAATCGCATTTGCCCATTAAAGTTAGTGCAGGCGTCACACATGGTCAGATGCATTTTCAGGCGCGTGCGCTCGCCTAGTTTTAGCTCGCGGTCCAGACCTTCCGAGACCATCTGGTGCGCTTGTTTGCAGGTGAGTCGTAGTCTCATGATAAGTAGGTAGAGGATAGGAATTACGCAAAACCTCCTCAGCTGCGTTCCAGAATCTGGTCGTACTAAAGACCATCTTCTTCGCCAAGCTGGGCCAGGACAATGTTGCGTAAGTCCTAAATTATATAAAATGAATTAGTACTGTAAATACTAACTTGAAGTTTTAGCTTTAAGATTTAGCTCAGATTTTATTGGCAAACCAGTTTAAATCCAGGCACTCCCGCAAACGTAATCTGGCTCGGTAGAGCAGCACCCATAGATTAGACGTGGTCAGGCTCAATTCCTTACAAATTTCTTCAGTTTCTAAGTCCAGCCATTCGCGCATCATAAATACGCGTGCTGTTTGCGCTGGTAGTTTTTCAAGGCATACCTCTAATACCCGGAAAAAATCCTTTTGTTCCAGCGTTGCGTCCGGGTTACCCCAAGCACGCGGTTGCTCTATCGTATGCCCGTCTTGTTTAAAAAGACTATCGATCAAATCCGCCTCCGACTCGCCGTCTTCTACCTGCAAAGAGACTTCTTTATTCGAGGCGCGTAAGCAATCAATAATTTTATATTTAAGAATCCCTGTGACATAGGTGCGCAATGAAGATTGTCCGGCAAAGCTATCCGGTTTTTCCAGTACGGCAAGCAAAGCCTCTTGGACGGCATCTTCTGCCAATGCCTGATTCCGCAATTGCAACAGTGCGAAGCGCAACAAAACGGGTCGCATGACCTCAAGTTGTTGATGTAGGGCGGGGAGTGATGTCATTTTTTAAATAGATAATTTTGACAAATAACTACGATGATAACGTCAAGGCATCATTAGCTTGTGCAAATGTAGGGTCGCATGGCTGCATGACACTTTTTCCCTGTAAAATTCAGGAAACTTCCAAATGACCACAGGATATTTTCATTATGAGCAGTGTAACCGACACAGCAATCTCTTCAACGGATAAATTGGCTGGCGTTGCGTCAGAGATTAAGGCCGAAATCTTAGCAGAAGCGCTTCCTTACATCCGTAAATTTCACGGTAAAACGATCGTCGTTAAATACGGCGGCAATGCAATGACAGAAGAGCGTCTGAAGCATAGTTTTGCCCGCGATGTTATTTTGCTCAAGCTGGTCGGGATGAATCCGGTAGTCGTCCATGGCGGTGGGCCGCAAATTGATAACGCGCTTAAAAAAATCGGCAAACAAGGTTCGTTTGTGCAAGGCATGCGGATTACCGATGAAGAAACCATGGAAGTGGTTGAGTGGGTGCTCGGTGGCGAAGTGCAACAAGATATCGTGATGTTGATTAATCATTATGGCGGCCAGGCGGTTGGTTTGACTGGCAAAGATGGCGGACTCATCCGTGCCCGCAAGATGCAAATGCCAGATCGTGAAAATCCGGGCAAATTCCTGGATATCGGTTTTGTCGGCGAGATTGATGCGATCAATCCGGCGGTGGTGAAGGCGTTGCAGGATGATGCGTTTATCCCGATTATTTCACCTATCGGTTTTGGTATTGATGGCCAGGCCTACAATATTAATGCTGACGTAGTCGCGGGCAAAATTGCCGAAATCCTGAAGGCTGAAAAGTTGATCATGATGACCAATATCGCTGGTGTACAAGATAAGCAGGGTAATTTGGTCACGGATTTATCTGCGCGTGAGATTGATGAAATGTTTGCTGATGGCACCATCTCCGGTGGTATGTTGCCAAAGATTTCTTCCGCTTTGGATGCCGCTAAATCAGGCGTCAATACCGTGCATATTATTGACGGCCGGATTGAACATTCTTTGTTGCTGGAAGTGCTGACAGAACAAGCGTTTGGTACCATGATTCGAAGTCACTAATGTAGTCAATAGAGACTTAGTAGCGATGGACTTAGTCGCTACTAAGTCCATCGCAATTTATCCAATCACATTCGCAATCAGCGATTACCCGAGTTGCCTATAATGAAGCCAAAACGTTCAGATCCGCTTTGGCTGTTCGATCTTGACAATACCTTGCATAACGCCAGTCATGCGATTTTTCCTGCGATCACGCAGAATATGAATCGCTTCATGGCGGACTTGTTGGGTGACGGCGTTACTCCTGCCGATGCCGCAACTGTCAACGCCGCAAGAGCTTTGTACTGGCAACGGTATGGCGCAACTTTATTGGGTCTGGTAAAGCATCATGGCGTGCGGGCAGACAGCTTTTTGCATGCGGCACATAGCTTTGATAATCTGACCGCCATGATCAGGGCAGAACGTGGTTTGGCGCGTCTGTTACGTCGTTTGCCCGGACGCAAAATTTTGCTGACTAATGCGCCGCGCGACTATTCGCGTGAAGTGATACGACACCTGGGTTTGCACCGGCATTTTGCTGCACATATACCAATCGAGGCAATGCGCGTACATGGACATTTACGGCCTAAGCCATCAACGCAATATTTGCGTAAACTAGTGGCAAAGCAAAAAGTGCGTGCGGCAGATTGTATTTTGATTGAAGACACCGTTAGCAATTTACGCGCAGCCAAGCGGACCGGTATGCGCACCGCATTGATTACCCGTTACTTGCAAGCCAGTCAACCCGGTCATAAAGAGCCAGATGCGTTGCATCAATACAAGATTAAAAAATCCTATTCCTGTGTAGATGTCGCAGTAAAATCCGTATTAGATTTACCCCAGCATATTCATCGTCTACGCTAAAAATAAATAAAAATGGCAACCACCAAACCCGGCGAGCGCAAGCTACAGATATTACAAACACTGGCAGCAATGCTAGAAAATCCCAAGGGCGAAAAGATCACGACCGCTGCTCTGGCTGCCAAGATCGAAGTGTCAGAAGCCGCTTTGTACCGGCATTTTGCCAGTAAGGCGCAGATGTTTGAAGGCTTGATTGAGTTTATCGAAAGCTCGGTCTTTGGACTCATCAATCAGATCAGTCAACAGCAAGAAGATGGTTTGTCTCAAACGCAGGCAATTGCGCTGATGCTACTCAATTTTGCTGAGCGCAATCCCGGTATGACCAAGGTATTAATTGGCGATGCTTTGGTGAATGAAGATCCTCGTTTGCAAGTCCGCATGAATCAGTTTATGGAACGGATTGAACTTGCTTTCAAGCAGTCATTACGCATCGCCAGCAGTCAAGGCAATCTGCTTGAAACGGAAGCTGCCATGCGGGCAAATTTGCTGAGTAGCTTTGTGATGGGGCGTTGGCATCGCTATGCTAAAACCGGTTTTAAATATCTACCTGGAGAGCAAGCTGCGCATCAGCTTGAGCTGTTGTTGCGCTAAAAATCCGCCAGGTATTGGTTCCTGAGTATTTGGCTTCTTTTAAAGCCAGATCGGTATTGTGTAAATACAGGCGCTGTTCTTTCCCATGCAGTGGGCAGCATGCGACGCCGACGCTGGCCGTAATGGTCAATTTTTTTCCACGTAAAATCAAGGGTTCCCGTACCGCTTGTACCAACCTGTCTGCCAATGTCTGCGCCATTTCTATGCTACCAATATCGGGGAAAATAGCAGCGAACTCATCACCATCTACACGGCACAAAGTATCAGTATTGCGCAAAACGGCACACAGGCGATTTGCCATGGTCGCCAGAATTAAATCGCCTGCGTCGTATCCATGCAAATCATTTAAGGCTCTGAAATGATCAATGTCGATAAATGCCAGCGCCGCCAGTTGCTGGGACTCAACCGCATGCTCTACGCTGCTGGTCAGTAAGCGATGAAAATAATGCCGGTTGGGTAGCTTGGTCAGACTATCGTGATTATCCAGAATAGTCATGCGTCGCTCTTCTTCCAGTCGCTCATCGGCTTCGATCTGGACCACTGATTCCCACGATTCTATGTGCGACATAATTTTATTGAAGTGTTGGCTCAGGCTACCTAATTCATTGCTGTCGTGGTGGCGTGCACGCAGACTATAGTCACCTGTCACTGAGACTTGTTCAACGATACGCGACAGTTCAAACACCGGTGCCAGTCGTGACATTTGTCTTTGGGTCAGAAGATAAGCTCCTGCTAAAGTGGCAATTGCTAACAGCAGTAATCCCAGCACTAAATGAAGCACAAATTCTTTGTAGAAAGAATTTAAGCTGATATGCATTTGCACAAAGCCTGTGGTGGCGATGCCATTCGCCATCGGCACCAGCACTTCGAGATAATCGCGTCGTAAGCTAGTCTGAGCATGGACGGTGCTACTGTTTGGAACGGGTATTGATGACAGATTTTCTACTTTGCCAAAATATTCCAGGCTATCCCAGCTAACCTTTGGACTACCTTTTTTGTCGTACACCGTGATGCCTAATACGTCTGGTGCAAAGCTTGTATTAAGAATTAATTTACGTGCTTGCCGCAAGTCGGCATCATCCAGATTGTCGTCCAGATTAGCAGCCAGAGTATTGGCTTGGTATATGCTGATGGCACGAAGATCTTTTTGTGCCATGTAAGCAGATACAAGCAGAAAGCATAGGAGCGCTGATAACGAAATCGTGAAGATCACAATTAAGTTGTCGCGCAACAACTTTTTTGCTAGAGGCGCTTGTAGAAATGCAGTTTGCATGAGTATGGGTCTCGTTTTTAGTCTTGTTATTGGTATTATTTTGTTCCGTATTATCAGGCCTTAACGCGTGAGTGCTAACTCTAAAATAATTCTAACTCAAATTTAGTTGTAAATAGTTTAATATTTTTTGGTGCTGATCTGTGCAATGCTTGGGATCTGCGAGTAAACTCCAGCGCATTCTCTACTTTTGGTTCTCAAAGTGTCTTTTTTACACAACACCCATCCCGCTTGTTTTGCCTTGTTAGATGATGCGCACGCCGAAAACGGCCTCGCCAGTTCGCGTTTGTATACCGGTTTAGTCCAAGTCTTGCATTGTGATGCTGAGAATGTCACTAATACGATTCAAGCCGCCTGGCAAGATTTATGGCAACGCACCCAACAAGCTTTGCAGTCGGGCATGCATGCAGTGGCTTTGCTCAGTTATGAAACCGGCGCACGCTTGCAGGCGATCGATGAGTGGAGCGAGGCAGAAAACCCTGATCAGCGCACGAACCAGAACACCGTATCGCGCGTCCTGTTATTTACCCGCTGCGATTTGCTGAATCGTGAACAAGTGGCGATTTGGCTCGCAGATGCGGAGAGAAAAAATCAGACTAGTGTCAATCTGCCTGCCGATTCAGACAAGCTTACGGCCAGCATTGCAGGCATACGTGCCAGCGTAGACGAGGCCGCATTTACACGAGCGATCTCGCAAATACGCGCCTATATCGCTGCGGGCGACACCTATCAGGTTAATTACACTTATCGCCTGCATTTTGATGTGTTGGGGTCGCCGTTGACGCTCTACCGGCGTTTGCGCCAGCGCCAGCCGGTGCCGTATGGCGCACTGATTTGTCTGCCGGATGGCGAGGCAATTTTGTCGCTGTCACCGGAATTATTCGTGCGTCATCAGGCAGGTGAATTATTTGCTCGACCAATGAAGGGTACAGCCGCAGCTACCGGCGATGCAGTGACTGACGCTAGGCTGGCGCAAGAACTGGCGGCTGATCCAAAAAATCGGGCAGAAAATCTGATGATCGTGGATTTGCTCCGCAATGATCTGGGGCGGATTGCGGTGCCGGGATCAGTCAAAGTCCCTGCCTTGTTTGAGGTCAATCGCTTCTCCAGCGTATTACAAATGACATCGAGTATTACCGCAACCCTACAGCCTGAGTTGAGTCTGGCAGCGATCTTGTCTGCGTTGTTTCCTTGTGGCTCTATCACCGGCGCACCCAAACATCGCACCATGCAAATCGTGCGTGAAGTAGAGACAGAGCCGCGTGGTTTATATACTGGCGCAATCGGCTGGTTTGATCCGCCAGAAACCAGCAATAGCGCCAACGTCAGCGCAGTCCGAGAAGTCGGCGATTTTTGTTTGTCCGTACCGATCCGTACCTTGATTTTGCAAGCGCCGGAGCTGGAAAAAGAAGCTGATGTGCGACAGGGCGTGATGGGTGTCGGTGCCGGGATTGTGCATGACAGCGTGGCCGCGGAAGAGTTTGCCGAATGCCAGCTCAAAGCAAAATTCTTAACCGAACTTCGTCCTGAATTTGCCTTGTTTGAAACCATGCATGCTAGCCGTGAACACGGTTGTCGACATCTCCCACGCCACTTACAGCGTCTGCGCAACTCTGCTCAGTATCTGGGGTTTGCTTATGATGAAGAAAAGATTGTCCAGGTAATCCCTGGCTTCCAGGCCGATTTGCCTCCAGAAGCCGCATTCCGCCTGCGTCTTACTTTACAGAGTGATGGCACGATCAACCTCCAAAGCGCGCCTTTGCTTGCATTCGCCGACGCTTCTAAGCCAGTCAAATTAGTATTGGCAACACAGCATACGCAAAGTGGCGACGTATTCTTACGCCATAAAACTACGCAGCGTCAGCAATACGATCAAGCCTGGCAAGCTGCCGAACAGCAAGGCGCATTTGATGCTTTGTTTTGCAACCAGCATGGCTACCTGACTGAAGGGGGGCGCAGTAATTTATTTGTACAGATCGATGGCAAGTGGTTTACGCCGCCATTGAGCGACGGCGTATTACCCGGTGTGATGCGTGCAGTAATGTTAGAAGATCCGCAATGGCAAGCCAGCGAAAAGCAATTACGTCTGGATGACTTACGCCATGCAGATCAGGTGATGGTTTGTAATTCTTTGCGCGGCGCAATGCTTGCAGAAGTGATCTGGTGATGAGTTATTTAGCGCACTGCCGATAACAAATCCTCATTCAACCAAGTCTGCAACCATCCTGCAATTTGCATCGTACTGTCTGGATTTTTTTCGGCGGCGGTTTCACAAACCTCTGCAAAACTTTGACCTTCGTTTAGCCCGGTTAAAGCCGTATATTCTGCTGCGCTAATGGATCGAAAATGCGCTTGCAAATCTTTACGCCAGATCAGCCAGACAGTACCTTCTTCTGAATACACTGGATCAGGTGGGCTTTGCTGCTGAACCTTTTGCTGAGCTTGTTCCCCTAGCGCCATCCACAGCGCAACGCTATTCCAACGGGCGTGTAAAAAATGTTGCGATGCCTGGCACACAAAGCCAATTTGCGCCCAATCTTCCGGTGCTACTGTAGCCATGTCGGACAGCCTTAATACGGGCTGATCTTCCGCATCAAACGCTAGACTCAACAGCCACTCAAACTCGGCCAGCTCTGCTGCGATAGGGTAATCCGATAAATAATTTTTTAAAAACGTAGGAAATTTTGCGCCGTACCAACGTAAATTACGCGATAGCGACGGGTGTGTCTGGCAATACGCATGACAAGCTTGATGAAATAAGTCATCCCCAATATAGCGATGGGTTTTATCGAACGCGTCTGACAAAGCCTCACGTAAGCGAAGGCGATAAGCATCGTAATAAATCGCCAGCCGCGCATCGGTAGCAAAATCAGACCGGCCAGATGGATGGCCAATATGTTGACTGAAAGCAGTATCAGCTTGCGGTCCCAAAATAAAATCCTGGAATTCTTGCTGCAATTCCAGCAAAGGAAGCTTGCCTGCCGTTTCTAATTCCAATCCCATCCCAAATGTTGTTGATGCTTGCGTACTCATACCAACAACCCCGCGGATCGCATTTGCAGCTCTCTTGTTACTGCTTGTTCTGTCTTCACACGTTGGGCGATGCGTCGTGCAATAGCTAGCTCTTCCACCAGCTCCGTTAATGGAGGGATATTGTCATCGCGCTCTATCATGCTGGCGACCTGTCCAAATCGACGCAATGCGTGCGCATATAAATCCCATACCGGATCAGCGACAGGATGATCGTGGGTATCCACAATGTAGTTACCGTGATTATGATGACCGGCAAGATGGATTTGCTGCACCCGTCCTTGTGGAATCCCGTTCAGATAGTCCAATGCATCAAAGCCATGATTGACGCTGCTGACGTAAATATTATTCACGTCCAATAGCATCAGGCAATCTGCTTCAGTGACAATCGCATTTAAAAATTCCCACTCGCTCATCGCATCGCTAGCAAACGTGAGGTAGCTAGAGACATTTTCGATAATTAAGGGGCGTTCTAATATGTCTTGTACGCGACGGATATTTTGCACCACCAGCGCGACAGTTTCTTCGGTATACGGCAAGGGCAGCAAGTCGTGCATATTTTTACCATGCACACCAGTCCAGCATAGATGATCCGACACCCATAGCGGTTGTACCCGCTGGATGAGTTTTTTCAGGTCGCGCAAATACGCTTCATCAGCGCCTTGCGCGGAGCCTATCGACATCGACACGCCGTGCATCACCATCGGGTAATCACGTCGTATTGCATCCAACATGGCGAGCGGTTTTCCGCCTGGCACCATATAGTTTTCGGACAGAATTTCAAACCAGTCTATCGCTTGTGAGTAGCTATTCGGTGTCGCCAAAATCTCATTGTAGTGATCGGTGCGTAAGCCCAGTCCAAAACCTGGCGATGCAATTATTGTCGTCATGGCATACATCTTTTAAAGATATAAAGTGCGCCGTCGCATGATTGGCCAATGTGACCAACAACAAACTACAGCGCACTCGGGATATTACTTTTGATCGATGACTTTACCGCCTTTGGCTTTGCAATCAGCAGAGCTTGTTGCAATAAAGCCGTGACCTTTGCAGGAATTTTGGCCTTTGCAAGCGTTCTCTGCAGTTTTGCAATCGCTAGTGCCTTTGCAGCTATTGATGCCTGAACAATGCACCATGTCACCAGCACTTGCTGTAGTAGAGGCAGCGAATGTCGCGCCAGAGAAAGCCATAGCAGCAGCGGCAGCAGCGATCAGGGCACCAGTTTGGATAGCTTGTTTCATGTTGTTCTCCGATATAAAAAAATTGAATTAAAAATAGAAATGAATAAAAGTGTCAGCTTTGGTTCGACTACAAAGTCCATCTCAGAGTTTTGCGTTTTGTTCTCTGCCTGAACTTATGCATCTGTCGTGGGTATCACCGAATTACTTACACGTGAATTCAAATATTTTTAAATTTTTTTCTTGGAGCGAAATGAGGGATGGTTAGACGGCTGAACGAGATGTGAATATCGATCGCCATTTTCGTCCTGCAGGATAGTGAACGATATCCTATTGGAGGTCTTGTAATTGGTGGTCTTGTAGTAAGGCACTTCATATATACTCCTACCGAGTGGGTAAGCGCAATGCCCAGAAAATTTCACGCGAAATGGTCGCACGAAAATGTGGGTAGTGTCCGAAACAGTTTTACTTACTTGCGGACGCCATCAATCCATGAATACAAAAACGACCGGTTGCGGGCTTGATTGAATGAAGTTATCTAATTCTTTGTTTTGAATGAAAAGCCAAAGCTACTGGACTCAGCGGCTGGACTCTCTTGATGCTTCAACTTAACTTCACTTTATTACTGTGACAGAACTTCTAACAATAATACTGCTTGTCTTTCGAACGGTTTAACTGTTTTCTGGAGCTACTTCCAATAAAGCGGATAATAGAATTTCCCAATTGAAATATGTCTTTAGGATAACTAATCATGCTTGATAACATTAAGATCAAAACCCTGATCACTGCAGCTTTAGGCATACTGATCGCGATGCTGCTAGTTGTCGGCGCGGCCGGGATATATTCCACGAAGCACACGTCGACGCTTTTGCAAGACACATCACTGCGGAACGTAAAAGTCGTTGCGATGATCGAAAAAATCCGTTTCAAGATGGAGATAAATCGTAGTCAGATCCTGCAGGCATTACAGCACAATCCGGCGACTGAATGGGCCAAATTGCACGATCATCCGCTAACCGTGCATTACAAAATTATCGACGACACGACTGCGGAAATAAATGCCCTGTGGAGCAGTTACCTACACGACATCACAGATCTTAACGAGAAGGCCTTGGCTGATACTTGGTTCGAGAAAAGCGGAAAACTCGGTACTGTAAACATTGCGGCTGCTAACGCTGCAATGCAGCAGGAGAAGTGGGACGAGGCAGAGCTAATCTTGATCAAATCCATTAATCCAGTCCTCCGGACTTCAGACGTCGATCTGCGCACACTCACCGACCTTTTAGCCAAGCGCGTCGCTAGCGACCGTGTGACTGTAGCCGCCGATATCAGCAGTACCAGCTATCTGATGTTTGGCGTGTTGATCGTTTCGGTGCTGATCGGTGCCGCAACGATATTCTTGCTGATTCGCGGCATTACATCACCGCTGCGTCAGGCAATTGGGATCGCCGAGCGGGTCGCGCAAGGAGATTTGACTGCACAAATCAGCAGCCGTTCACGTAACGAGTTTGGGCTCCTGATTAATGCGCTAGGCTCCATGAACACTAATCTTTTAGGGATCGTTACCGACGTACGCGCCGCGACCTTCACCATTGACCAAGCCGCTGACCGGATCGCCACTGGAAACGCCGACCTCTCGCTTCGTACCGCACAACAGGCTAGCTCGCTCGAGAAAACCGCATCTTCTATGGAAGAGCTCACTGCAACGGTTAAGCAAAATAGCGACAACGCAATGCAAGCGGATCAGCTAGCCTTGTCGGCCGCCCAAGTCGCCAGCAAAGGTGGAGTGGTGGTGTCGCAAGTGGTGGAGACAATGGGGTCAATTAATGCTTCGGCACGAAAAATTGTCGACATCATTTCGGTCATCGACGGGATTGCCTTTCAAACGAATATTCTTGCTCTGAATGCGGCGGTCGAAGCAGCCCGAGCGGGCGAGCAGGGTCGCGGATTTGCTGTCGTGGCGTCAGAAGTACGTAACCTTGCCCAGCGCTCAGCCAGCGCCGCCAAGGAGATCAAACATCTGATCGACGATTCGGTTAACAAAGTCGATCATGGGACTAAGTTGGTCGACCAGGCTGGCGCTACGATGAAAGAAATTGTTGACAGCGTTCAGCGGGTGACCAAGATCATGAGCGAAATTACACATGCTGGGCAGGAGCAAAGCGAGGGAATTGATCACGTCAATCAAGCCGTCAGCGATATGGACGGGGCAACCCAACAAAATGCCGCGTTAGTAGAGCAATCCGCTGCCGGCGCTCGGCTACTTGACGAGCAGGCTAAAGCGTTAATTGATTTGGTCAGTGTTTTCAAACTGCGCGAACATAGTTAGACAAACTTCATTCAATCAAGCCCGAAAACGGTCGTTTTTGCACTCGCAGATTCGTGGCGTTCGAAAATAAGCAAAACTGTTCGGGATACTGTCAATATTTTCGCGCCCCTTATCGGGCGAATTTTTCTTTGCTTTGGGCTTAGAACCCCTAGTAGATGTATGTTGAGCGCTCTTATTTTAATTAGAGTATCTGGTATATTTTTAAGAAATAATGGAAGAGGGTACTGATTTTATTCAGTTTTGGAGGTATCTGTTCCTAATCTGTCTAAGAAATAAAACGTAAGTTAAAAGCCCGTTCGACAAACCAGATCGTAGCGATCAGTATGATGATTGCAGAACCGAATTGAACAATCCCGCGCCGGTACAGCCAGTGCTTGCGCAATATAAATGCCAGCGGTAAGAACACGGCGACGATACTTAACTGACCAATCTCCACGCCAAAATTAAAGCCAACCAAGGCCAGGATCAGCGCTGCTTTTGGTAAGCCAAGGTCGGCCAGGACGCTGGCAAATCCAAAGCCGTGGATGAGTCCAAAACTAAAAGCAACCATCCAGCGTCGCCCTTGGAATAGCGGGAATAAATTATTCAGTGCTGCCAAAATTACCGACAAGGCAATCGCCGACTCTACTAGGCGTGATGGCAGCGAGAGAATATTTAATGCTGCCAAGGTCAGCGTAATCGAGTGCGCGAGAGTAAACGCTGTCACAATTTTTAAAACATCGATTAAAGCCGCTCTGAAGTTAGTAGCAGTCTCCCACTTGCGCCCATTTAAGACAAGAACAGCTGGCAACAATAAGGACAACAGGAACAGAATATGGTCGAAGCCGATCCAGATATGCCAGACGCCGTGTTTCACATAGTCGGTAAATTGTTGCAGCTTGCTGACTTCTGCCAAGGTGAATGTCTGGCTGGCATTATCAGGACTAAAGATTGCCGTCGCTGTTGCGCCGTCTTTGTTGACCAACCGTAGCAAGCCCTTATGCTGTGGATCAATATCAAAAAACAATTGATATTGAACGGCGATTTTTTCAGCAGTGCAGGGACTGTCAAACATCAGCACGGTATACGCGCCATCGCTATGCTGGTCAATCAATTGCTGTCTGGCTGTGAGCGGGCAGAGTTTATTTTCTTTGTCACCAGCTTCGCTAATTGTTAGCCTTGATAAGGCATAGGCAGCGATGTCAGCATGTTTGCTACGTACTTCATCCCATGTCAGTTCACCGTTGCCGTCGGTATCTAAACCAATCGCAAAATCCAGATCGCGTAAAGCAATATCCCATTGGCCGTGGATGCCAGTTTGGTCGGCTTGCAGTATCAGATAGCTATCGCTGGGTTTGTGGGCGTAGGCGGAAGTGCAGAGCAGGCTGAGGAGTACGGTCGCTGCACTGATTAAAAAGCCTAGCCCTGAAAAACGTTTCGACGTTGATTCAAAAATAGTCTTCATAGCCTTGCTCCCAATTTAGCCAGCAAGGGCTTTAGTGCGACGTCTTCTAATTTATTTTGCTTCAGCCACTCTAGTGCCGGTTGTGCTGCAATCGCGGCTGCTTTGGTGTCGGGTAATGCGGCAGCGGCTTCCAGATAAATCCGTAAATCGGCGGCTTCTTTTTGGATGGCCCAATTCAGTTGCGCTAGTTTTAAGGCAGTCTCAGGGTGATTTTTTAACTGCAACTCATATCGGGATTGTTCCCGCTGATGCACTGTGTCTCCCCGTAAAATCGCAGCATCAAAACGCTGATCCAGTAGTCTGATTTGATCTCCAGCCTCTGGCGATTGTTGGGTTTGCAATGCGAGTGCGTAGCGCAGCAAAAGTGCATCGACTTTTGTTTTACTTTTCAGCAGCGGCAAGATTTCTGCGGCTCGTTTTTGGTCTAGCAAGAAATCTGCATAAGACCCTAATAAATAGCTGTCGGGTTTATCCAGCGCCATGGCTTTCTGAAACCAGGCATCAGCTGCTTTGGCGTCGCCTAGCCTAGCTGACATTTCTGCCAGCAAGGTCGCGACCCAAATTTTGATACCAACATCTGCATCGGAATTTTTTTTATACGCTGCACTTAGTGTGGCGTAACTGGTTGCCGCTTCACCATTCAGGCTGCTGACGTTGCTCAGGCAAGTGAGCGTAATCAGTTCTGGCGCTAGAGGATACAGCCGCATGCAACTGGCTTTGGCTTGTGCAAATTGTCCTTGGACTTGCAAGACCGTAGCGCGTGTCAGCCAGGCTTGTGCGTTGTCTCTATCTTGCTTGAGCACGTTATTGAGATCAGTCAGCGCAGCCGGGAATTGGTGAGTACTTTGCAGTATCGTCGCACGTAACACTAATACTGATACCGGTGGTTGCGCTAATGTCCACCAAGGTTTTAAGGTCGCTTGCGCGTAGCCTAAATAACGTGGATCACCATCAGCGCGCGCAGCATTGATATAAGCCTGCGCTAGGTCGCCAGCGATCGAGGCGTCATCGGGTTTATCGGTTAATAATTTACGCAGGCGTGCAAATTCGCGCTGCGCCGGATCACTACGCATTGGTAGTTGCTCCAATACTTTGTTGCCATCAGTGGGAATATACGGCGTTGCTTGTGCGCTGAGGGCGATCAAACTGAAGATACTGAGCACTGAAAAAATAAGGCGAGGCAGGCGCATGGCAATGAAGTAGAGAAGAATAAAAATCAAAAAGCACAGAACGATAAAACTAACCACTTACTGTAACGCACGACCAGACCCAGATAATTAAGATGAGATGAATTTAGACATGAGAAGACTATAAGACGAGGCTGAATTTTTTAAAAAAAAATCCAATAAAATATGTACGGAGCACTATAAGTTTGGGCTTAACTTTATTCGAGTTAAGCCCAATTTTTTTACGCAGAACGAGTTTAGCTAGTTGTTACTGGTTCAGAGTTTTCCGGTGCCGTGACAGTGACAGAATCAATTGCTTGCGGTTCTGAAGTGTCTGCGCTGGTACCAACTAAATTCAGTACAAACTGGGTAAAAGTATCAATCAATGTTACTGGTGGAGGTGATGTGCCTGTATCACCTCCATTGTTGTTACTGGAGCTTGAGCCGCCACAAGCTGTGAGTGTGGCCGTCAACGCAATGGCAGCGATCCACAAACCATGTTTTGCTTTCATGATTTTTTCCTTGAAATTAATGTTGTAATCTGACTATAACTAGATATACATAGGTCAAACTAAGACGAACGATTTTAATGCTTGAGTGAACCAGCAATTGGCGTCTTCAAGTACGGGAAGGAATTGTCAAAGAAAGAGCTGTCCAGATAAGCGCCATCTGTGAAGTCGATACTGCCTGCTGGTGCGTCAGTTGGCACACAACCGATGTTTAGTATGCACAGACGACCCATCACTACACGTAGAGCAATATCAACAACGTCGTCACCCGGGCGACGACCGTTAGGGAAGCCAGCGCTATCGCCACCGATCACACCCAAGCGATTTTGGGTCGCGCTTACCGGTGTTGTCGTATTTAAACGCAGCATCTCAGACGCAACTACGTTAGCTGGCTGATTGACACCTTTAATACCTGTTAAAAATGCTGCAACCAAGTCATTACGTGGGAAATTAGTAGGTGCTTTTACGCCAGCGCTACCATACAAGACTTCAACCAACGCAGGCAAGGTAGGGTTAGTCACATAGGTCAAGAATTGACCATCACCACTTGGTTTGCTGTGGTTGAACTGATCTTTATCTTTCAGACCGATTACTACTTCATTGACCAAGGGCATTCCCAAGCGGGATACCTGGGTCCAGGCTCCGCCCTCTTTAGATGGGGTGCTGCTATTTGGTGTTGGATTAATTACGCGACCTTGGCGCAAACTAGCAGTGGTCCAGCCGCCGATGACGGGCTCAGTGCCGCTAGTCAAACAGGCAGTCGGTACTTCCATTTCGATCGAGGTAACGTTCTTATTTGCCAGATCGTCGTGACCTGCTTTTTCTGCATTCGCATTAAATGCAGTGGCAGGGTACTGGATATTGATCAAGTCAAATGTTTCGCCGAGGTTGACCACAAACGGATCTTTACGTTGACCGACGAACACTCTGCCTGGTGTAGCGCAGCCTGGAATATTGATGTTGAAAACGTGTTGTGCTGCATAACTAGCGTAATTAGGAATCGATTTATTACCGATGTTATCGATGGGCTTGTCAAAGCTGGCGGCGCCACCGTTTGAGTTAACTACAGCCTGGCGTGTACCCGTGCGACGATCACCCGTCACCATTGTAATGGTGTAGGTTTCACGCACATTCAGGCCAGCTGGATTGACACCGTCAATCGCGCCACCATTGATCACCAATGGGATAGACACTTTTTTGCCGCCTACCGTAAACTGGGCATCTTTATTCGTATTCGTAAAGCGGAATTGAAAGGTCAAATGTTCTTTACCATCACCGACGTTATCGATATGGATTTCATACAACGCATCTGGATCCATAGAGAAATAATTTGGACCACCATAGGCATCTTGTAAAGGTGCGTAGTTTGCAATCAGCGTGGTGAATGCACCGCGATTGGCTTCATAGCTACGGAACATATAAAAATCGGTGCCATCGACTTTGGGGTGGCGCGTAATAAAAGGCGCTTCTCTATGACTAGATGCTTGCGCTGGCAAAGTAGCAATGCTACTTAAGCTTCCTGCTGCGATAACGGATAGCAGAACTTTGTTTAACGCTTTATTGCTTAGTTTTGATGATATTTGTCTCATGACCAACTCCTTAAGTTGAGGGAAAGCGGCTACCGCTGCACTAAAAAATGTAGCGGGCAATGGTGATACGCCAACAACACTGCTTTAGATTCAAAATTCTAAAAAATAAGATATCGGAGTTATGTAAATCGAACTTAACCCTGGCGACCTTGGAGAAAAAAAGGTTTAGTAAGTTCGCCAGCATCTCTTATTAAAGTGATTTTTAATAACACCCAAGTAGCGCGATCAGGCTAGCTACTCCCCTTACTTTTTGAAAAAAATGAATTAAGCGGATTGAGAATGCACGAGTCGAACAATCGGATCTGTGCGGAATGCAACATAGGAGCTCGTTCGGTAACTGCCACACCTGTTCATTGATGTGCGGTGTATCGGTTTAGACGCGGTTCATTTTGTGGTTGGGCAATTGTTAAACTGTGTTAACTTTCCAATCATGAAAATTAGTTATGCCATATGAGCTTCTTGCAAAATACCCAAACCAGTAAAGTCGAGCATGGGTGTGGCCACTGTTGCGATTGGTTTTCTTGTTTGA